>JAIRWJ010000058.1 GCA_031269065.1 Rickettsiales bacterium | reverse complement strand
GATTGTTTTTTATCAAATTGTTCTCAAATAGTCCTTCGTAGCCAATTCCATTTGGCCACAGAATTGTTCCTTTTCCTTCTAGCCCTCGTTTTTTTCTTACGAGCCTAGATGATCTATTAAGATATCCAAACTTTGTAACCCCATCTGGTCGAATATCGATTTCCTGTTCTGCTTCTGTGCACGATTTATATGCAAAGTATATGACCCCAGCCGCCTCTATCACAACCGCAGGTATAGCTATCCAGTCGATAGCCTCAGGAAATCCTATTGTATCAAGTACTATCCACGCCACAGCACCAACAGATCCCATGGCTACCATAGCCAAACCGACCCTTTCGCTAGTGGGTAAATCATAGTATAACACCCCATCACCAACACCCGGTTCGCTGTGGTTTATTGGTACAGGTTTACCAGAGAAGGCAGAATAGAAAAGACTCATAGTATTTCTAGCAAAGCGCATAGCAGACACGCCGAACGATGCGGTCTTGCCCTGGGCTATTTCGCGGGATGGTCTGTTGTCTGAGAATGTGATATTGGTACTATTAGCACCTCTGTTCACACTAGATATACCCAAATATCCTTTTGATCTGGCCTCTGGTGTAAACATCAAAACTAAACAGGATAGAAAAATTCCCTTTAATTTATTATTAGACATTTTTTAACCATAATATGAATAACAGTGCTATATTACACTTTTTTAGAGGTTTTGTCAACACATATTTTTGGTGCCTTTTATGATCCAAGACTTGAAAATTACCACATGTAATTTACAGTTTCCCCCAAGGGAGATTGGGTTTAACTATAAATTTTTGGGAATCCTATGAAAGTAAAATATTTAGGTATCGCTGTGGTGGTGTTTTTGATTCAGTCCTGTACTGCGGCAAAGGTTGTTGATGTCAAGAGTCCTTGTGTTTCTGGAAAAAACGGTCCATGTGGTCCGAAAAGACCCATAAATGACTGGTGGTTGAATGGCTTAAAGCTGGAATCTAAGGATCTAGGCTAGTCTCTATATGTTTATTCACGGTGGAAATATAACAAAGGTGTAGGAAAAGAAAATATGAGGAAAAGTGGTTTTAGAAATAGTCTGTTGGCGGGAGTTGCACTCTGTCTTGGAAGTGCACTCACAAGCTACAGGGTAGTCGTTGAAGAAAAGCGGCCAGAGGTAGTTAGGAGTTCTGAAAAGACAGACACTGTCCGGAGTGCGGCTTTGGAGACCGCAGGAGGTAGAGATTCGGCAATAAGAGTACAGCCTAAAGACGAGAAGGAGTTGTTAGATTATATAATGGGCATGGTAATGAATAACTACGTAGAGGAGGTTGATAGGAAAAAACTCTATGAGAACGCTTTTGGCGGGATTCTGTCCTCTCTCGATCCCCACTCGGGCTACATGACAGAGAAGGAATTTGGGGATATGAGTCTGCACACCAACGGAGAGTTTGGAGGACTAGGCATTGTGGTGACTAAGGACTCTGGGTTTGTGAAGGTCATTTCACCTATCTACGATACTCCTGCGGATAGGGCCGGCATAAAGTCCGGAGATTTTATAAGCGAAATAGATGATAAGCTGACGTATAGTATGAACCTAAACGAGGCCGTTGATATTATGAGGGGGAAACCTGGCACAAAGGTAAAGTTGACCGTATTGCGCATTGGGGAAACCAAACCGTTAACCTTCGATCTGAAGCGAGAACTGATAAAAACTGACTCAGTAAAGGGCAGAGTGGAGAACAAGAATATTATCTATCTGAGGATAACGAATTTCACCAAGAATACTTACAAAGACATGGTCGATGCTTACAATAGACTAAAAAACTCTATAGAGGGAAAAACTCCTCGGGGTGTTATTCTGGATCTCAGAAATAACCCAGGAGGTCTGCTAGACCAGGCGATCAAGGTTTGTGAACTATTTCTGGGGAAAGATATGGTCATAGTGTCCACTAAAGGCAGAAATAATCAATCCCTTGAGGTATATAGGTCCAATGCTGAAAAGGTTCTGATAGATATTTCTCCGATTGTGGTGCTAGTCAATGAGGGATCTGCCTCGGCTTCAGAAATTGTTGCCGGAGCTCTGCAGGATCATAAAAAGGCCGTAGTTATGGGCACTAAGACCTTCGGCAAGGCATCTGTGCAGGCTGTTTTTCCTCTGGGAAATGGTGGAGCTATGAAAATGACCATAGCCAAGTACTACACACCCAATGAGCGCTCTCTTCAGGTTGATGGTATAGAGCCTGATCTGTGGGTTGAGGAAGCTATGGTGAACTTTACCTCTGATGGTGAAAGAATTCGAGAAAAAGACCTTTCGGGCCATTTGAAGAACGAAAGTGGCGGTAAGAATGAAAATGTTCGAGAGGATATTGTGAGCAAGTCAATTAGGGAAAATGGACTAATGGACAAGGATAGGCAAAAGGGTAATATTAAAGACTACCAGCTTTCTAAGGCTATTGATCTGATCGTCGGGATAGATTTCTATGATAAGAAGTAAAATTTTTCTCATTCTACTACTGTTATCCAGAATCACGGGAAATGACGGAGCCCTAGGAAGTTCGGTTAAAGTGGCAGGCATAGCTTTCGATGGGGGTAGAGTCATGGAAAGGTTTGCAAAAATAGGGAATCTGGAAAATCAGAGGAAACTCAAACCCCAAGCCAGAAAAAAGAAAAAAGAGCAGTTTAATGCTGTTGTGGTCACAGAATACGATGCAAATGAGGCAAGTAGGATTTTTGCCAGGACGGGGGCTATAGACAAAACTAGCAAGACCAACAGCGATCGCAGTGCCTATGAAGATCTTTTAAAGAAAGCTAATATTGCCAGGAGAAACGAGGTTAGTTTGTCATCCGTTGAAAAAGCAGATCTATGGCGACAGTTCTCTGCGTCGTTTAATATTCCAGAAAAAATGGATAATTTTTGCAGAGAAAATAGAGTTGATAATAAATTCCTGCTAAATTTTATGGAAGACTGGTCTCTGTGGCAGAAATATCTTAGCGAAAGACTGAGAAGAATGGTCTTTCTGGGACTAAGTGAAAATGTTATTTCGGACCACATGGAATACAAAAGAGCTAGTGCTATGAGAAAAAAATATGATCTCAGCGAAATGTCCGCCAATTACAACAATGATAGAGAAAAAAAAGAAATTTTGAAAAAGCTGGACGAGCTGCGCGAAAAATTGGCTCTAGGCCAGACTGAATTTAATTCGGCTGAGCTGGGTCCTGCCAAAATGACAGAACTCGGTTCAATTTTCGATGATGACCTGAGCAAGGCTGTAGCGGGGCATATAAAAAGTCTTGAGGTCAGTGGAGTCAGCAAACCATTCTGCAGTGGCGACTACAAAGGATCCTGCTTTATTTTTAGAATGAACATAAAGGAATCTATTATGAGTGTGGATGAACAGAGAAAACCAGGGATTGCCAATGCAGTCTTTGATGAGCTGCTGAAAAACAGAGTAGAGGGAATGCTTCGGGATTACTCAGGTGTAGCTATGGTTGTGCACAGATATTAGTAATGCCTGGCGGTTATCATCTGAACGGCCGAAGGTACAGGGCTGAATCTCTGAGGAGCGCCAGGGGCAGAAAAATTTCCTCTACGAGATGGCTCCAGAGACAGTTGAATGACCCCTTTGTGAAGGAGGCCAGAGCTCTGGGGTACAGATCTAGAGCGGTATTCAAAATAATGCAGATTGACCAAAAATACAGAATTTTCAAAAAAGGCCAGAGAGTTATGGACCTTGGGTCGGCTCCTGGCGGCTGGAGTCAGTTGGCAGCCAGCGCTGTAGGTCATGGTAACGTCTTCGCGCTAGACCTGGTGGAAATGGCTCCAATAGAGGGTGTAGAGTTTGTTCGGGGTGATTTTCTAGACCAAAGAATCCGAGCCAATTTGGAGGCTAGAATGGGAAAGGCTAAATTCAATGTGGTCATGAATGATATGGCTCCAAATTTGAGTGGAGACCAAAAAACCGACCACTCTAGGGTCATCGAACTCCTGGAACAGGCTCTAGATTTCGCCCAAGAGATCTTGATGGTTGGCGGAACATTCATAGGCAAGCTATTACACGGTAGAGAAGAACAGAGGCTAGTCTCGGAAATCAAGAAGCACTTTGAAAAGGTTGACTATTTCAAACCAGAATCTTCGAGAAAGGACTCATCGGAGATATATGTGATTGCCCAGAGGTTTAGGCTCTGAGTAATTCACATTTTCAGGTGACTATCACTCAGTGCGGGAGGGAACTTTCAGCTGCAAACCTCCAGCCTAGTTAAACCCTCTCCCCCGAAACCTTTTGGTTCGAATGGAGAGGCTATGGAACACCTCCAGCTGGTTCCCAAATTTATTGTTGATTTTTATTATATAACATTCTAGCCTAAGGACAGAGTTAAAAAAATTAGGAGAGAGTATGGCACCTAAAAAAGAAGTTAAGGCTAAAAGTAGTAGTACGCCTAAAAAAAGTGCAGCTGCTTCATCGTCGAGCAGTCCTAAGGCATCGTCATGCAAATGTTCCTGTCCAAAATAGTCGGGAAACGTAGTCAGTCCCTAATGGGCTGACTTTTTTATATGCTGGAAAACAGCAAAACCACCGGTCCTCGGGTTGGGTCCGGTGGTTTTTTCTGGTCTGTGAAAAACCCCAGACCACCCCTGGATTATCTCTAGGCTTTTAATTTTTCAATAGCCGGAAGAATACCTTTTTCTAGCCATTTTAGGAAAGCTCCGCCGGCTGTGGTCAGATATGTAAATTTGTCGTAGACACCAGCTCTGTTCAGTGCGGCGAGGATGTCTCCACCTCCGGCTACAGACTCGATTTTACCCCGAGAGGTTTTATCGGCTATAAATCTAGCCAATTGGTTTGTCCCTTCATCGAAGGGAGAAATTTCATATATTCCCAGAGGGCCATTCCATATTACAGTTTTGCAGAGGTCTAGGCTATTTTCTACAGTTTTTAGAGTCTTTGGTCCAAAGTCGGCGATTATATCGTCAACAGCGAGATTTTTAATATTTTTCGTTTCCGAAGGTTGGTTGTCGGCAACTTTTTTGGTTACCACCACGTCAACTGGTAGTATTATTCCACAACCAGCCCTTTCTGCCTCAGCTAGCAGGCCCAGCGCCTCGTTTTTTAGTTCAGCTTCTTTCAAAGAGTTGCCAACATCTATTCCCTGGGCAAAGAGGAAAGTATTTGCTATTCCTCCGCCAACCACTAGATAGTTTGATTTTTGTACCAATGCTCTTAGTAGCTCCAATTTTGTGGAGATCTTCGATCCTCCCACAACTACCTCCAGAGGTTTCTTTGGAGTGGAAACGAGCTTTGTCAGATTGTCTAGCTCAAACATAAGATTAATACCTCCATAGGAATCGAGTATAGCCGGAATACCAACCATGGATGCATGCTTCCGGTGGCAAGTGGAGAAAGCATCATTTACGTATATGTCAGCTAGACCAGCAAGCTCTCGGGCAAACTCCCCGTCATTTTCCTCTTCTCCTCTGTGGAATCTTAGATTCTCTAGCATCACTATTGTACCCCAGGGAGCATTCTCTATAACTTTCTTTGCCTCTGGACCTATACAATCTTTAGAGTAGTAAAATTTTAGACTAGGAAGGAATTGCTTCAATTTTTCCAAAACAACCTTCAGAGAAAATTCCTCCTCAAAACCACCTCCTGCGGCTTTGCCGAGGTGGCTCGCTAGAACAACTTTCGCCCCATTTTCAACCAGGTAGGTTATGGTTGGAATGGTAGCCCTGATTCTAGTATCATCTAGAATTTCACCATTTTTAATAGGCACATTCAGGTCCGCCCTGAGAAAAACTACTCTATTTTTTACATTACAGTCTCTTATACTTTTAAACATATACAAACTTCTAAATAGTCAAAACAATGACTAACATATAGAGGATTGACGATAATATTCAATAAGAAGAAAATCCGATCTGGTCTGCTGACCCAATATGCCAGCGAAACAATTATTCGAGTAGAAAGTTGAGAGCTAGGGAGAATCTCCTGCTGGATGGATCAAAGTTCACTGCACAGATAACTCGGTCGTTTTTTCTAGTCACAAAGATGTAACTCGAGACAAAACTTAGAGCTACAGAGGCTAGCACATCATGCACATGGTGTTTTTCCGCATAGACACGGGAAAAAGCAGTAAATGCAGACAGCAGATAGAGATATTTTGCTTCATCGAAGGAATACCTGAAATGAACAAAGGTTGCTCCGGAAAAGGCTGCCGCCGTGTGTCCGGATGGAAAGGAGTCCAGGTTACTACCACTAGGTCTCATCTCATTCACCAGGATTTTGCCTAGATAGGTGACCCCATGGATGAACAGAAAATGTTTGACAAATTGGCTCACAGAATCACCACCGTTTGGCTCATAGAGTACTCTTCCAAAGACAAAGGTTGGAACAATGAACTGTAGGGCATCACCCGCATTTTCTACATCTTTTTGGATAAACTTACCGGCAGATGACGTGTTTCCCAAACCCAGCAGAGAGCCTACAATGATGAGAATTCCATAAAATAATCTCCTAATTTTCAGAAAACTGACTTTCCTCATAAATTTGTTTATACCCTGGAGCTATTCTGCGTCCTGGATCTGGTGAAAACTGCCATTATCATAGTCTATTTTTTCTCCATTGTCAAAAATATATTCATGCAAATTTATCACGCAACTTCTCACAACATCCAGATTTTCTGGAGAAAAATTGGGTCTCATACTATTCATTTCTCAATATGTCCACAGGGCTTATTCTGCTCGCTCTGAGGGACGGGTACAGAGCAGCTAGCACGGATAGGGCTAGAGAAGCTCCTGAGACCCACAGAACATCCGAGAGGTAGACCCTAGATGGAAGTTGGGACAGATAGTAGATCACAGGGTTGAATAGATCGACTTTAAAAAAGGATTCCAACATTTTCCTTATGTTTTCTATGTTAGAGGCAAACAGATAGCCCAACACAGCTCCAAAAGCGGTACCCAGAGAGCCTAGGAAGGTTCCACAGATAAAAAATATTCTAATAATGCCACCATCGGTGACTCCTAAAGTCTTTAGCAGAGCTATTTGCTTCTTTTTATCCATGACAAGCATGACAAGTCCTGTTATTATATTGAAGGCGGCAACAACTATTATCAACAGCAGAATCAGAAACATAACATTTCTTTCTGTATTCAGGGCGATTATGAGTCCGGTGTTTGCGTTTTTCCAGTCAACTATCGAAAAACTATAGCCCAGTGCGTGCAGTTTTGCCTCAATTTCCTTCAGTTTCTCCCCGGCAGCACTAGCCTTCCGGAGGAATATCTCTATGCTATCGACGGAATTTGGGCGATTGAACTGGATCTGTCCCATTTCAAAGGGGATAAAAACTACGGATGTGTCATATTCATACATACCACTTTCGAATTTGCTAAAGACTCTGTAGGTCTTCACCCGAGGAATCAGTCCAAATGGAGTTGCACTGGTTCCCGGCGATATTATCTTCAGACTATCGCCAACCTCTAGACCGAGGTTTTGAGCCAGACGATTTCCAACTATTACCGATCTTCCACTGTCAAAACCCCTGATTTCATCTTGGTTTTTGATACTTTCATAGAAGATCTTCTTCTGCGCCAGGTCTCCAGAACGAATAGCCCTAGCTAGTCCACCGACAGCCACAGAACCACTGCTGAGTACCACTGGACTCTCTAGCAGAGGGTTTAGATGGTCTATAGCTTCGTCGTTCTTCAGATGGTCTATGATTTCTTCATAGCGCTGAGCACTTTCTCCTCTGGGAAATATACTGAGATGGGCATTGGCCCCGACTATCTTGCCGATCAGCTCCTCTCTGAAGCCATTCATCACCGACATAACAACTATAAGCGTTCCTACTCCGAGCATTATACCCAGAAATGAGAAGTAGGTGGTTAGAGATATAAACTTTTCCTTCCTCCGGTCCCTTAGATATCTAAGGGCTATGAAAAACTCGTATTTCAGAGACATTCTAGATGGTTCTGTTTAGATCATAGATAAGCTTCATACCATAGAATGTCAAATTTCTTCCAAGTTCTACCGGAAAGCCAAGCTTGTCAAAAAATAGACTCGAATTGCCTCCAGTCATCACAATTTTCATCCTATGACCAACTTCCTGCTCTATTTTTAAAACTATTTCTTTTAGCAGACCTATGTATCCGTAATGCAGCCCAGACTGCATAGCCTCTATGGTGTCTAGGGACACAACTTTAGCAGGAACATCCGGATTAAAATTCGGCAGCAGGTCGCAGTCGGTGGTCAGGGCCCGTCCCATGGATCTGAAACCTGTGACAATGGAGCCACCCAGAAATTCACCATTTTTGCCGATTACAGCGAAAGTTGTCGCTGTTCCCAGATCTATGACTATAACATACTCCCCATACGTAGCTATGCCAGCTGCCACATTAGCCATCAGGTCCGCCCCCATATCCTCTGGAGCCTTGAAATTCAAGTTCTTACTATCCTTCCGGACATTAAAAAACTTTAAATTGTTTTTTCTGCAGTATTCCTCTCCTATATTTTCCATAGACCGCACAACCGAGGATAGAAGCACAATCTCAAAATCCTCAGGTGAATAGCTCGAAGATTCAAGAAATTTTTCAGCGGCAGCTCCAAACTCTTTCAGATTTTTAGCTCCAGAATTGTTAAAATATCCCACAGTTTCCAGCTGCCCATCTCCGAAGACAACAATATTGGTTGTTGTGTTACCAGTTTCAAATAGTAAAATCATGCGCAAAAACAAAATTACAGGGAGGCAGGCTATTCCCGGCCAATTAATAATCAACTCCAACGGCTATAAAGGGAAATCCCCCTATGTATTAAATGTATAACATTAATATTCCAGAATAACAGGCGACATGGGACAGATAAACGTGGATCCAAGAAACAGCGGTAGATTGTTCTTGCTGTTTTTAGCTATGAAATTAACCGCATCGCAATAAATAGGATAAGGGTTATCGCACCATAGAACTTGACTTCATCCAAAGGCGTGGGAACCCTCTCTACCGGTGCGGCGGGTTCTAGAATCTGCTCTATGGAAGTTTGGTTCCGGCCGGTTGGTGATTCCCACCGGTTTTTAGGATCTTTTGGAGATTTCTCCGAATTCTGAGATTGCCGTCTATAGAAATCTAATAAATCCGGATGGATTCCCCTCTCCTCAGTTCTATCGACAGTTTTTACAGATTTTATCTGAGAACTTACGAACCTAGCGAGTGAACGAACAGTTTTATCTTTGGCTATATGCAAAATATAGAGAACATCACCCTCCTTACTTCCGGTGTACGCCCAGTCACTGGTGTTTCTCGATTTCATAAAAGATCCCTCCAATTGGCTCCAGTAGAGCCAGTTTTCTTCGCCAATCTCCGGAAGTTGTTCTTTCCCATCGGGTTCTCCTAGCAGAGCAACTACACCCTCGACTTTTGTATTTTTCCCCTCGAGGGACGCAATCCTGGCACGATAGAGCCTTGTATCACGATAGTAGGTGGAACAGCCACTGAGTAATAGAATCACAAACACCAGAATTTTCTTCACAAATATTTTCCATTTAATTACAAATAAATCGACTCTATCATGACCAGAAAAATTCAATAATGCAAGAAATTAGTATCAAAGTCCGACAATTCTTACTTTCACACTGCCTCTTCGCTATTCTCATCCACAGAGGTAGGAATCACAGTGTTTCCTTCATATCCGGGTGCTGTCCCGAGGATAGGGAGAACTAATTTCTCCTCTCGGCAATAAACTTGCCGATAGATTTCTTAGTTATTGACATGATTCCGTCAAAGACAAATTTGCCTCAGAAAATGGTAAAATGATCTAGAGATCTAAAAATAGAAGGTAACAATTATTAGGCCTCAATATGAATGAATTTTGTTGATTTTTAAAATATTTTCCATACATATGGAACCTAGGTGACGACAAAACCTGTCCCAATGAATATTAGAGAGATGTTGAAGACAATTATAGTTCCGGTCCACCGGGAAGGTTATGGCACTATAGTGTCGATGGCAGTGGCTGTGGCTGTGTTGTCGCTATTGTCCAATCTACTGGCCCTGATGGCTCTGGTAGCGTTGGGCCTTTGTACATACTTTTTTAGGGATCCGGAGAGGGTTATTCCCGAGGGAAAGGATGTTATTACGGCTCCAGCGGATGGTGTGGTTGATCGGGTGGAAATTACCGATCCCCCGGAGGAGCTTGGGCTAGACAAGGATTCTGGCTGGACAAGGATTAGCATATTTTTGAATGTGTTTAACGTACATGTCCAAAGAATTCCCTTTGATGGAGAAATAGTCAAACTACACTATAGAAAAGGTACTTTTCTGAATATATCAATGGACAAGAACAGTAAGGATAATGAAAGGCAGTGCTGTCTGTTGAAGGCAAAGAATGGGTTTGAGATAGCACTGGTACAGATAGCTGGCCTAATTGCAAGGCGAATAGTTTGCGATCTAGTGGTTGGCCAAAAGGTAAAAAGAGGCGACAGATATGGTATTATAAAATTCGGCAGCAGAGTGGATATTTATCTTCCAGGAGGAACTACAGTCTACGCAAAGGCTGGCCAAACCATGATTGCTGGAGAAACCGTTCTAGGGAGATTACCCTAGGTATTTTTGAAAATGATTTCCAAATGGGAGAAAACTATGAGTGAAAAAAAGCGAGCAAGATTCACAATTCTAGAGATGGTACCAAGCATGATCACCATGATGGCACTTTTCTTTGGACTATGGGCACTGAGAGCAGCCATAGTCGGTGATTTTGGAACAGCAATCTACTGTGTCGTAATATCCTGTCTTCTGGACAAGGTTGATGGAGGAATTGCCCGAAAGCTGAAGGTTTCCAGCGAATTTGGTGCCCAGATGGACTCTCTGGCTGATTTCTTTGATTTTGGGATTGTCCCAGGTTTTATAGTTTATCTCTGGCTGATGCAGGACTATTACCCGTTTCCGCAGATGGCTTGGCTTCCTGTGCTTCTGTTGGCTGCATGTATGGCTATCCGACTAGCGAGATTCAATGTCTCTCTTAGCAAAGAAGACCTCGAGAATCCTCTGAATAAGTATTTCTTCAAAGGGATTCCTGCACCGATGGCTGCATCCCTCGTTCTGTTTCCATTAATTTTGTCATTCGAATACCCAAATCTGGACATCAAACCCTGTATGCTTATAATGAATACGGTTTTGATGGCTCTTCTTGCTGGAAGCACTATCCCTACACCTTGTTTTAAAAAGATTGAATTCAAGCCTATCTACAAAAAAATTTCCCTACTGCTAAAGATCGTGCTTCTCTTTGGCCTCCTAGTGGAGACATGGTGTGCCGCTATTTTGATATGCACTTTCTATATAGCATCCGTCGTTGTGAGCTGGTTTTTCTATTGCAGATTTCGTTCAAAACTTGGTAAAAATAGTTAGTTCCAGAGATCGCTCTTCAGGTTGGTCTGGGTCACCATAAATCTGTGGAGAATCACGGCCTCGGTTTTCTCCATATGTTCTGCATCTTCATCATTTGAGTGGTCGAAGCCCAGAAGGTGAAGGATACTGTGAAGAATTAGGTGGGCCAGATGCTCCTCAAAAAACATATTTTGCTCAATGCTTTCTCTCTCCAGGCTGTCAATGGACAACACTAGGTCACCGAGTAACATGTGTTTTTCCTGTCCGAGATATTTTACAAACTCTCTTTCGTAGGTGGGAAAAGAAAGTACGTTGGTTGGTCTGTCTATATTCCTGTGATCTCTATTTAGAACACGTATTTTCTCATCATTACTGAGCACCATGGCTATTTCCAGGTTGGCACCCCCCTCAGCCACTCCGTAGCCCAGCAGCTCTCCTACCAGAGAGAAGAGTTCTTCGGCTATGGCTCTTATCCTAGGTATCCTGATAAACCTGGACCATCTGCGGTCTTCCAGAATTATCTGAATTTTCATCATCAGCTCACCATCTCATTACAATACTTCCCCATGTCAGGCCGCCACCAACTGACTCCAGCACGACCAGGCTGTCTTTCTTTATATCAAAATAGCCATTCAGGGCATAGTCTATGGCCATAGGTATGGACGCAGCCGATGTGTTGCCCTGAAACGCAACTGTGCTTACGATTTTTTCTTTAGCTATATTCAATTTCCTGGATAGGCCATCTATAATCCTCTGGTTCGCCTGATGTGGGATCAGAAAATCTATGTCACCCACCATAAGGCCGCATTTACCAAGACTCTCCAGAATACAGCTATACATATTGTTAACGGCGAGTTTAAACACCTCTTTCCCTTGCATCTCTATGAAGCCAGCTTCTCTATTGGTGGAAACACCACCACTTGTCTTTAAAAGATCAACATAGTTTCCATCTGAATGAAGGCTTGTCGCTAATATTCCCCTGTCTTCCTCTGTGGCGCTGAGAAGTGTCGCTCCGGCCCCGTCACCGAACAATATGCAGGTATTCCGATCCTCCCAGTTAACTAGTTTGGACATGGTTTCGGCACCTATGACCAGAACATTCCGGGCTTTATTGGTTTTTATGAGAGAATCTGCCAAATCAATAGCATAGATAAAACCACAGCAGACAGCCTGGACATCGAAGGCCGGACAGTCGTTGGCTAAACCAAGTTTACCCTGCAGAATCGATGCGCAGGAGGGAAATGTTCTATCTGGGGTTGTTGTGGCAAAAATAATGGTGTCCACCAGGGTCCGACTAATGCCAGAAGTTTTGAATAGCCTCAATACAGCCTCCAGAGCCAAGTCTGTTGTTAGCTCATTCTCAGATGCTATATGCCTTTCTCTTATGCCAGTTCTTTCGACAATCCACTGGTCACTGGTATCTACTATTGATTCCATATACCTATTATCATAGATTTTTCTCGGCAAATAGCTCCCTGTGGCGATGATTTTGGAATTTGGCATAAAATTTCCTATTTATACATTCTTCGAGTTAATCATCAGCTAGCTCACGGTCTCAGACATGATGGACATGAGATTCATTATTCTACTATTCACACCACCGTTAACTAGCTTTAGAGTGTTCTCTATGGAAAAATAGAATGATCTTTCGTCAGCATTACCGTGGCTTTTCACAGAAATTCCATTCAACCCTATGAACATGGCTCCGTTGTGGCTTTCTGGATTTATTTTGCTTTTGAATCTTTTGAAAGATCTATAGAGGAAAAGACTAAGTAGCTTGGACAGAAGTGATGTATTTAGTGCTTCCTTAAGATGTTTAGCTATGAACTTAACAGTACCCTCTATAGTTTTCAAAGTTATATTGCCAGTGAATCCATCAGTTACCACAACATCCACAACGTTTCTGAAGATATCACTTCCCTCTATAAAGCCATGGAAGTTATCTTTGAGTACGCTCCCTCTGAGAAGAACGGCAGCTTGCTTTACCACATCATTACCCTTCAGTTCCTCAGAACCCACGTTCAGAAGGCCTATTTTTGGATTTTCTTTACCAGTCAGAGCACTAAAAAAAACACTACCCATCAGCGCAAACTGATAAAGATTCTCTGCGCTACAGTCTATGTTCGCTCCCATATCCAGAAGGGCCGCTCTACCATCATTGGCTGTCGGTATTATTTGTATAAGAGCAGGTCTGTCAACATCCGGAAGAGATCTCAGAAGAAATTTAGATATAGCCATAAGAGCTCCCGTGTTGCCTGCCGATATGTTAGCATTGGCCTGCTTTTGTTTAACGGCATCCACTGCCAGCCACATACTAGAATCCTTTCCCTGCCTGAGAGCTAGAGATGGCTTTTCTTCAGCAGATATTTTCTTGGTTGTATGGATTATTCTGTATTTTCCACTAGGAATCCTGCATCTGGCAAGATGGCTCAGTAACGAATCCTTTTCACCGAAGAGCAAAAACCGCACAGTACTGTGAGGATGTTTCCTAAAAAAAAAGGATATGCCCCCAACCTGAGCTCCCGGACAGTTATCCCCACCCAGACAATCAATTGCTATAGTAATTCTAGGATCAGCCACAACCACACTCCTATGCTTCTTTCTCTTCTCTAGATTCCTTTGGTCTATCCTTCAAAACCTTCCTACCATTATAATAGCCATCCAGAGATATGTGGTGCGGTAGTTGGTACTCCCCTGTTGTTTTGTTTGCCACAACATTTGGAACCTCCAATCTGTACGTTCCATTTCCACCCCTTCTCATTCCTTTCCTCGATGGTGTCGTTTTTTTCTTTGGTACCGCCATAACTTTTGATTCTAATTTTAAAAAATATCAATACTGTCTATCCTCATTTTTTGAAAAAACAAGAAAAACAGAATATTTCTAGATTTTGTAGCCTCCTAATAATTCTTGCTTTTAGGCCACTTCTTTGTCTAGTCCTCCTGTTTTTCATTTTTTTATGCGTTCTTAAAAAGCTGGACTATTCGTACATTTTATGTGTGATAAATATTTATCTTTTTATTTCAAATATTTTGTTCTCATTGACCCAGAGATTGGCCAAAACTCAACAATGGCTATGCAGTCCAACACAGCCGGGGGTCGGATGCTGATTCCATCCGACCCCTTTGTCTGATCACAGAGCCACCCTATTGAGTTTCTCTAGAACAACTCTAGCTAGAACTCAAATCTCTGCAGAATTTTTTCTCTGATTGAATGCAGTCTCTCTAAAAGATTTCCATCTAGTTTAGCAAACGCGCTGTCAGCCATTTTAGACCATTCAGGACTTTTCTGTTCATCTTCTATCCTTTTAGCTGCTCCATCCACAACTTCCAGAGTTTTTTTGAAGATCCATTTCGTCAACTCAGAATTTAGCTTACTTGTCAAAGTCAAATCCTCGGAGAAGACATCGGTTATAGCATACTCTCCTCTGATTGTGTCCTCCATACTATTGTAGATAACAATTGGACAGGCTCCTTTTTTCAAGAGATACTCCGCTATCTCCTCATTTCCAGCCTCTATAGCGTCCCCCAGCATAAAATGCATCCTTCGACTGTCCCTGAGATCAGTCACCTCATAGGAGTCTATTTCCTGCTTAACTAAGTTTTTATCAATTTTCTTTCCATCCCAGCTATCGCTGCCCAACAGAAAGTTAGAGATTATGTTCTCTCTTGGACCAAATGATACCATAATAACACATTTTTATTAACTTATAAAGTATATATAGGATATATATAATAGTCAAGCAAAATTTTAGGGGGTTAACTCTTAGGTTCATGCAGTCCCTACAGAACCCACCAGAATATTGTAAAATTATAAAGCCGCACAATGTGGTCGAAATAGAGAGAAAAATGCCCTGAATTTCAGACAGATGGAACAACTAATAAAAAATAAGAACCAAAAGGTTATTCCTTGGACAGGTGGATGGGCCAGTGGGGCTGGAGGATCGGAATGCCTGGCGTGGGGATTTGCTGGCGATTATGTGGAACTGATATGGTGCATGTTATAGGAAAAGCAAGATAATGTCTATGTGATCTCTACCAGAGAAATGCACTGTCACAGATAGGAGATATAGAGAAGATGAATAAAAATTCTAAGATCCATATGGCTGGACATAGTGGGTAGCGCAATAGTACGTCGTCTGTGGCCGGATGACTATGGGAATATGGTGACATGTTCCTCTGTCCAGTTAGACCTACCGGACCAGGGAGCGACGAAAGATTTTTCGACAGAGAAAAGCCGGACTGCATGTTTCTGGCTGCAGCCTGAGCGGGTGACATTATAGACATAGCCACTACCTGGCTGAGTTTATCCATACAAATCTAGTTATGAGAATAAACGTGGTTGAGGCAGCTCGGGGGGGGGGGGGTGAAAAAGCCCCTGAATCTTGGCTCCTCTTGCATCTATCCGGGGAATATTTCACCACATCCAATAAAGGAGAGCGATCTGCTCAGTGGCCCATTAGAAAAGACCAATGAGGCCTATGCGGTTGCAAAGATAGCGGTAATAAAGCTGTGTCACTATTACAACCAACAATATGGAACAAACTTTATCTCCGCTATGCCGACAAATCAATATGGTTCAGGCGATAATTTCAACATGGAGACAGCACATCTGTTGCCAATGGTTATGCGAAGGTTTCATCTGGCGAAACTGTTAGCTAGCGGCGATGAGGAGGGTTTGACGAGAGATCTGGCAAGAAACCCGCTGGGTTGGGGACTGGATGCACGGCTAAGAGATGGTAATAGACAGGAAATTCTGGCCAAATTGGTGTGTTCCCGGACAGAGTAGTGATGTGGGGTGATGGCAGTGCCTTCCGTGAGCTGATGCATTCAGATGATCTGGCAGATGCCTGCGTCTATCTGATGAACACTAAAGATGCGGCTCAGGTTGGGGAGCTGGTGAATGTAACCGACGGCAGTGACATCCAGCTGTGTGAGCTGTTTGAAACGATAAGGACTGTGGTTGGATTCAAAGGACTTGTAGAGTATGACACTAGCAAGCCGAATGAAACACCGAGAAAGCTTATGGATTCAACACACATGAAAAAGCTGGGTTGGATGCCGAAGATAGGACTTTCCGATGGTATTAGGAGATACTATAGCTGGTACCAATCCGACGGGGCAGACTCACTCTGCAGCAAGGCAGCATCCTTCACTGGAAAATGATTTATACCGAAAAAGATCTTCCCTAACAGGTAGGCACCTGGGGATCCCGAAACATCTACACTAAATACCTTAGGGAGTACAGTAGCTCTGCAGACCATATTCAAACTACCTATCTCCAACTCCCAACGGCCCCAATGTTGGTCAGACTAATCTTCAAAACCTAATAATAGAGTTCTCCTTGCTTTTTGCCAACCGCAAGTGCAAAAGGACAACGACCTTTGCCTGTGCGAAAAGATACAATGTCATGTCAATTTATCCAACAACCCCCCCCCCAGGGTCTTCATTTAGAAATTATACTGGCAGACCCAAGAAATCCTCATCACTGTTCGTCGTCATCCCATAGCTCTTTCTGGATCTTCCAACGTCTTGTATCTTTCCTGAGACCAGCCATATCCAGAGCTCTCTCAAGATCCGTGCCGCTATGTCTAATGCCATTCATGTCAATGTAATTTCCAAATAGGTCACGAGACTCCCAAACATAGCGTCCACTGTTCTCCCCCGTTCCAAAGATAAGGGACTCTCCCGCAAAATCATAGCCACACATTATTTCATCTTTGAATCTACTCTTGCTGGATATTAGTCTCTCTGATTCCGCTATGCTCTTATCGTGATCATCATCGTATATTTTCGATACCTCATCTATGCTGATATCTAATAGGTAAATGTTTCCCCTATCTGTCCCACCACCTTTAAATTTTTCTCTATTTGTCTCATTACCTTTAAATTCATCATAAACAGACTCTTGCATGCCATCTGCATCGTATGTTTCCGGTACATCATCTTTTCCCCTATCTTCATGGTGAGAAATATATTCATAATCATCATCGTATATTTTCGATACCTCATCTTTTCCCCCATCTGTATCGCTGCCTTTAAATCCATGGTAAAAAGTACCTTTAAAGGCAAACCCCCTGGAATCCAAAACTATTCCAATTCCGCGTGCTTTACCTTCAAAAAATTCTCCGACATAAACTTTTCCCCCATTCCACTTATATTTTCCTTTTCCATATATTAAATCATCTTTAAAAGATCCCCAATATTCATCCCCATTGGCAAACATAAGTTTCCCCATTCCATTTTTTTCTCCTTTTTTCCCTGAATCACCATAGTACACGTCACCACTTCTATATACAGTAATGTTACCATCTCTCCAGGCCACTGTCTGGTCGCCCTCTAATATTTTTCCAACCAAAGTTAGAATGCATTTGCCATCATAGTCATTACAACTTACCTTCTCTATAGAGAAATGTGAATCTTTATACCGCTTCTCTGCCCATGATATGATTTTTGCGTTATTCTTCAAATTTTTTGGTAGTTTAACTATCTCTTTTTTCTCTATTTTTTGCAAAACAAAATCCGGGGGGTTTTCAAATCCAGTTTCCCACCCTTCCTCCATTTCCTCCAAAGAAAGATCTGGGGGAATTTCAGATTTAACTACCTCCCTACCATCTTCTTCTATTTCTTTTGTTTTCTTCAGAATAGAATCTGGGAGGAAACTTTTTTCCTTTTTTAGAAAAAGCCTACTATCATCGGGCAAAGTAACTACAACCTCCTCAGACGACAACTCCTTTCTCATTGGATTCCATTTCCTATACTCTGCACACCAGACTCTTAGGGCGCCACCAAAAAAAACAATAACGCTGAGGAAACCAGTGATCAGCCGACACATCCCGATAGGTTTGTCCAAGCTACCAAACCCGCCAAATCTATTATCAGACATGAGACCAAGATTAAATTAAACTTGTGCTAATGCTAGCATAAATACACTAATAAGTCAAGAAATTGTACAAGTTTTGCGCAATTTCACTTCCTTCCTCTGATAGATGAATAATCTTGCCAAGCAGATGCAACAAATTTATCGCCAGGTTTATTTGAACCATAACTGATAGGCCTTCCAATATAAAATTTAATCCCCATGGAATGTACGGGAAACAAAAGATGAGACTGAGTTAAGATAGTATAGCCCGACCTATAGGCAATCTTTTGAGACAAAACTTCTGGACAGGGCACAAAAAACCGGCAGGCAAAACGTGGGAAGACCATATTAGAGTACTCTCGAGGATTTTTAAGTAGTAATTGACTTAAGAAAATTAATTCTGTATTAGTATCGATATATTTATTATAGATGCTTACCACAATTTATGAAGAATAGGCAGTTCGTTTTAGTTGTTGCCCTGTTGCTGACGGCAGTGGGGTGTGTGTACCTCTTTAGAAAAAACTTCAAGGTAGAAAGAAGACATGGTGATGAAGGAATCTTTGCTACTTCAACAAAAGGAAATCTGACGAGGACCGAGGTAGAAAAATATATTGCTAACCTCAAGAAAAATTTTGGTCAGACCATAAGTCTTAGCAACATGAAGGATGAAGAGAAGAAAATTCTCGCTAATGAGATTTTTAACGGTAGAATAATTCTTGAACGAGCTAAGGCGGAGGGTATAGGAAATTCAAAGGAATACATCGAGAGACTGAATAGTATGAAAGAAGACCTGCTAAAATTGATTTTCTTGGAAAACCTCGTTACAAAGAATGTGTCCGATGAAATGGTGAAGGCTAAGTATGAGGAACTTGTCGCCTCAATGAAGGATAAGAAAGAGTATGAAATAAGCTATATCTTTGCCAAAGAGGAAAAGGATATCAACCAGATTATGAAAGAGCTTGAGGATCGTACCTTTGCTGATGTGGCGGCAAATTATTCCCAAGATCCCACCAGTAAAAACAATGGCGGCCGAATAGGTTGGATTATAGAGAGTGCTTTGACAAGTGAGTTTGGCAGCACAGTGAAGAAGCTACCTATCAACAAATTATCAAAACCATTCAAAGCTGATGCTGGCTGGTATCTAATGCTGAAGACCGGAGAAAGGAATGCAGTCATTCCGAAATTTGAAGATGCAAAGAGTACTCTGAGAAATGCGGCCGTTAGAGATTTCATAAAAAACTACGGCATATCTAATACAGAAAACCTGGACGTAAGACTAGTTGACTAGGTCTCTCGCTGGGGGCCTTCCCAATATCAAATTATTTTTCGAAAGGAGGGTTGTGTGACTAGAAAAAGCTCCCCCCATAGCGGATCGGGGGGGGACATCATGTCGAGAATCCTAAGGGATTGTGTGTACCCCCACATGTCAAGACTGTTCGTTGCCGCCCTCTTTATGTTATTATCGGCTATCTGCGTTGCCTATAGGGCCTATCTGATAAAGCCGGCGGTGGATAGAATTTTTGTTAGCAGAAACCTCAAGGTTCTCTACACAATACCAGTCAGGCTAATTCTGACAGCAATGGTTTGCTGTCTAAGCACCTATATAGAGAGCCTATTGATGACCGACATTTCTAGTAGGATTCTAACTAGTCTTCAGATCAAATTATTTTCAAAACTTCTCCGTAAAGACCTAGATTTTTACCAAAAACAGTCTCCAGGTAGGATAGGACAATATATAAACGATGCCAACAGTGTTGGTGAACTCGTTAATATAGCACTAACAGGTTTTCTCCTACAGTTTTTTACTGTGGTTGCGTTGGTGGTAGTTATGATGTACCAAAATCTTGTGCTATCGGTGGTTTCCCTTGTAGCTTTTCCCCTCATAATCCTGCCACTCATTAGCATAGGAAAAAAAACAAAGGACCTAGCCTCTCTAGGCAGAGAAAGATTTACCGATGCAGCATCTTCTATGGCCGAGTCCTTCAACAACATTAAAGTTATAAAATCCAATGGCGGAGAGGACTATGAGACCGCCAGAGCCGATCTAATGCTAGAAAACACGCGTAAAACCTCGATTTCCCTGGCAAAAAAATCTCTTATGGTATCACCCATGATGGAGATGGTGAGTATGGTAGCCTTTGCACTGGTTATTCTGTATAGCGGAACTTCAATAATAAACGGCAAAATTTCTGCCGGCGACTTCTTTACCTTCGTGACTGCAATGTTTTCTGTCTACAAACCAGTCAAATCGCTGACTGCTCTAAACATACAGTTCCAAAGTGCTTTGGCCTGTGCCAAGAGATATTTTGCCGTACTGGACCAGGAAAACAGAGTACTGGAGGCAATTGATCCGATCTTTCCAGATAAGACCAAAGGAGCCATAGAGTTTGATAATGTAAAATTCTACTATCCAAACAGTTTCCTAGACCATGGGATATATAATCCGGGAGATCACCACGACATGCTGCCGAAGCATTGTGCCCTCAGTAGTCTGAAATTGAAAATAGATGCTGGAAAATCCTACGCTCTGGTGGGTCCATCGGGTAGCGGAAAAACCACCATATTTAATCTCTTGCTGAGATTCTATGATGTGTCCAGCGGAAAGATCAGAATAGATGGAATAGATATTAGAGATCTGAGCTTCAAAACCCTAAGAAATAACATATCTATGGTGGGCCAGGATGTTCGACTATTTGATAGCAGCATACTTGAGAATATAAGATACACGAAGAGAAACGCCACTCTAGAAGAGGTCATGGCTGTCGCCCAGATGGCTAATGTCGACGAGTTTGCGAGAAGTATGCCGAACGGCTATGACACCATCGTTGGCCACGATGGAACACTGCTTTCTGGAGGGCAGAAGCAACGCATATCAATAGCCCGAGCCTTTCTGAAGAACGCTCCCATACTGCTACTCGACGAGGCAACCAGTGCTTTAGATCCCGTGTCCGAAGATCTTATCCAGAGATCTCTGAAAATTCTTATGAAGGGAAAGACAACAGTAATAATAGCACATAGACTAGCAACTATTGTGAACTGCGACCACATATTCGTTCTCGAAAAGGGAAAACTTATGGAAGAAGGTAACCACGACGAGCTAATTTCTATAAATGGGGTCTATAAAAATTTCTGCGACAAACAGTTTTACTCTAAAAAATAGCATTCCTCTGTACTACAAATACACGACAAAGTCCTTCTCCTCTGAGTTTCTTCGAAACCCGAGGGAAAGAGGAAATCTAGAATCTTCCTCCTCCGAGCCCAAAGGACTCAGGGGGAGGTTAGGTGTTTAGGAGAGGGTAAAATCTGGTCACCAGAGCGAGAGGAGGGGATATTAAACTTTTTTATGAAAAACTATTGAAAAAAATATTTATTACTATTATTCTAATAACAATCGTTTTTTATAAAATGTGGGGCATCATGTTCAGCTTTTTAGACAGTATCTACAGTTTTAATAAAGATTGTTTATTGCTAAAATCAAAGACCAAAATCAGCGGAAGATGCCTTACAGGCATTTGTCTCCTGCTACTATGGTTCGGTTCCGGTGTAGCTGGTGCTTCGAGTATTATAAAGATTTCCGGAGACCAGAGTACTAGACTTGTAATCTCTAATGGTCAAACCGTAGAAAACGAGGACTCTGTGTCCTTCAAGAATATAAATTCTTCGGGTCAAAAAGGAGGTGCTATCTTTGTAAGTTCCGGAGGAACATTGAACCTTGACAGTAGAGCTGGAGGTTCGGAGGAAGTTATAGTGTTCCAAGGCAATTCCGCTGCATATGGTGGAGCTATTTTCGTAGAAGGAGGAAATTCCATAGTTACTCTGAAGGGAAGTATAAAATTCGAAGATAACGTTGACTCTGGCTAC
>JAIRWJ010000030.1 GCA_031269065.1 Rickettsiales bacterium | reverse complement strand
TTCCTTCGGCATTTCCGTAGGGAATCCCTCTGAAGACATCTCCATCGGCAAATCTAAGTAATTTATTCACTCCGTTGTAGCTAATGTTGTTAAAGTAATGTGCGTTGGTGAAAGTGTGCCTCTCATTTTCTTTTCCTGAAATTTCAGTCTTGGAGAATTCCACAGTATACCTATCTTCCTCTGGAAAAAGAATCAGCTTCCCGTTTGGATTGTTTTTTATTCTGTTATTTTCAAATAGTCCTTCGTAGCCAATTCCATTTGGCCACAAAATTGTTCCTTCTTCCAGTCCTTTTTCCCCTAGTTTAGATTTAAAATGCCTAAACCTTGTAATCCCATCTGATCGAATATCGATTCTCTGTTCTGCTTCTGTGCACAATTTATATGCAGAATATATGAACCCAGCTAACCCCGTCACGACCATAGGTATGTCCAATCTCATTGTATTAAGTACGAATCCCGCCACAGCACCAACAAATCCCATAGCTACCATAGCCAAACTGACCCTTTCGCTAGTGGGTAAATCATAGTAGAACACCCCATCGCCAACACCCGGTTCGCTGTAGTTTACTGTTACAGGTTTACCAGAGA
Source organism: Rickettsiales bacterium (assembly GCA_031269065.1). Lineage (GTDB taxonomy): Bacteria > Pseudomonadota > Alphaproteobacteria > Rickettsiales > UBA1997 > CALXRO01. The sequence goes on along the minus strand of JAIRWJ010000030.1, from coordinate 20,349 downwards.
AGGCAGAATAGAAAAGACCCAGAAAATCTCCAGCAGAGCGCAGCGTAGACACGCCGAATGATGCGGTCTTGCCCCGGACTATTTCGCGGGATGGTCTGTTGTCGAAGAATGTAATATTGGTACTATTGGCACCTCTACTCACACTGGCTATACCCAAATATCCCTTTGATCTGGCCTGGGGTGTAAACACTAAAATTAGACAAGATAGAAAAATTCCCTTTAATTTATTATTAGACATTTTTTAACTATAATGTGAATATATAACCTATATGTTATACCTTTTGGGAACCTTGTCAACGTTTTTTATTTGTGGCGATATTCTTCGCGGATGCCGAAGAAGGAGATTTAGACTTGGGTTTAATTTGATAACGCTGGAGTCTATAATTGAGGTTGTTGATAGAATATTTGCAGGATGTCTAGTAGAGAGAAATATACAACAAAGATTGTTATAGGTTTATTTTACTAAAAATAGAAAGTAATCCTGACGAATTTTGTGGGACAACATAGCTCTGTAAATATGTGATTAACGTTTTTTAGTCTCAATATCGTCACCATTAGTGTTTATTTTGGTTTTTTCGCTGAACTGGAGTTCAGAACTTTTCGTATTTGTTCGCCACCATGGATAAAATAAAATCATAGGCCACGTCCCAGTTGATGCCTGGGAGCTGTTATTTTTTCACTCTTTCTTTCTCGGGTCTGATCTATCTGGTTTCCTGGACTTTTATTTTAATGCCTTCACTTTAAGTCTTGCTTCCTCATGCTTCGATCAAAAATCAAATCAATGATATCCTCTTCCCTGATATATCCATTGTTTTCTCCCTCGCTAGTATTTTCCTCTTTGGCTACAAACATTTTAACTTTAGTTGTATTAATAACATCGGATACCAGTCTCCTCGTCTTTCCTTTTGTTTTTTTCTCCAGCACTTCTTCAATATCTTTTATGACTTCGGCATTATTGCTGAACAGAGATTCGGCTAGACCATCCTTATTCTCCTTCTCATTCTCCACAACAGCCAGAATGAATGCACTATTAGGCAACCAATTTTTAAAAGTTTTATGCCCGCGGTAGATCATATAGGCAGATTCCCTCACAATATGAGCTCCAATCCTACCAAAAGAGGCCTCGTCCAGGGAGTAGGACTTATCTCCAATATCATTAGGTTCTTCATCTCTGGTTGCCAGACCTCTATAGGCCCGGTCATTGGCCAGAATCATAGACCAATCGTAGGCATAGAAGAGTTTTCTATCAATAAATTTATCGACTAGTTTAATCTTCCCATCATGTTCTATAGCGAAATCTCCTATTTTTCTCTTCTCTTCCATCAGAAGATCTCTGATGCCCTCCAAATTAACGACCAGACTCAGAGTACTAGCATCACCTCCTTTTGACATGAGACCCGCAACGATGTATTTTTCTTCTATTTTGTACAGATTATCGTCATTGATCCCAAGAGAATCTAAAAGAGAAGCAATTCCTCCATAGGGGTGACCCTCATTTGTTATTTGAAATCTAATCTTCTTCAGAGAGTCAATGCTACTTGCATTTGCCAGAACCACAAGATTTAGCAGCGATGTAGAAGCATCCGCAAATCCCTTTATCGGATCTGCCAACAGCCCATCTCCGAGTATTATGTTGGAGTACAACTTCATTGTATCAAACTGGACACCCATTTTCTTCTCAAGGCCTTCGAGTTTTTCATGAGTCCCACCGCTGAGCCATTTATTTATTCTATCATATTTCACGACTAGAGGACCTAGTTGCAGACCACCTATAGAAATTTTCTTTTTCTCTCCCACGTCCGGAAAGTAAACAGATTTGTGGACAAATTTTTCATCATACTCATCGGCATAGAGCTCGGCTCTTCTGAGCCCACTTTCCTTCAACTTTATAATCTCGTCTTCCACATAAACGCTTTCTATTTTGCCTTCTGGAGTTATCCCGAAACACTTCTCATACCTATCTCCGGTGGCTCTATCAAAAAGGCGTGGGCAGAGCGCTAGTTTCATTCGCCTGGATATCTTTCCAATTGTTTTGTAGTAGCTCTTTGAATAGACTATTCTCCAGGTAGTTTTACTCTCAGGCTCTCCGTTTTCTCCAAGCAATTCCCTTGAACGAAGTACTGGAACAAGGAATCCATCAGAGGAAAAGTGCTCAATTTTTTCTTTAAAATTATTTTTCCACTCTACTTGTGAAGATTTGACAGCTTTCTCACTGGATGAAGACACATAATCACACTTCCCATCCACTCTTTCCGTATAATTTACAATTTTTGTCTCGCATGTTTTGACTAGTTCGCCCAGTATCTCGACCTTCGCTCCGTTTCCATTTACTATAGCACCATATTTCCAATCTCCATTAGTCCGCATACCGGTTCCTTCTTCAGTTATCTCCCCTTTTCCATTTTTTTCTCCACCCCACCATTCGCCATTGTACACACGGTTGTCTTTAGCGGATGTGTATTTTCCATTTCCATGCATTAGTCCATTCATGAATTCGCCATCATATATATCCCCATTTGGAAACTTCATGACTCCTCTACCGTCTGGCACACTTATTTTTGTATAGGGCGAAGATAAAGTGAAATGACTAATAAAACTGTCTAGCAACACCTCAAAAGACCCGGTATTTTCGTAAAATTCACCATCATATTCGCTCGAATCCACAGTTTTACACCTACTTGATGTAATTTCACTTGGGCTAAATAAACCACCTCCGTAGGTTACTCTTTCACAGACGGTACCGTTGTCTGCGATGCAATTAACAATAGTCAGCTGCTTTTTGTTGTCCCAATTGTGTTGCCAACAATTTTTGCCCACAGGTTTACTGTTGCTGGGATGGCCAAAATAATATTCCCTAGCATCGTTTCCTCTGCCGGAATTCTCTGGCTTACTGTCTATAAAGCTCTCCGGCTGAATAATCGGCCTATCTACATAATTTTGAATCTCCTCCAATAATAGCTCTTTTGCGCGAACACAAGGAGCCAGCGAGAGCGTTTCGACAAGTGAAATCAGTAGTGCAATCAAAAACTTATTATTAGACACAACTAAATGAAGAGTTATTAATCGACTTCAGTATACACTATATGCAATATTATGTCAACTTTTCTGCAAAATTTTTCTAATACCACCCATCCACATTTATTTCAAAATCCTAGAAACATTATTGGCAAAAATTCGGGACATTTTGATAATGTTAACAGGAATAGGGGGCCATGATCCCAATAGTAGATTTCAGCTCTGGGTATATAGATTCTTACTGAAATATCTATCCCCTCTATCTGCCAGAACCACAACAATGTTACCCCTGTCTATTTGTTTTGACAATTTTCTAGCGGCTGCAAGAACTGCACCGGAAGATGATCCTGCCAGTATCCCTTCCTTCAAGGCCAACTGCTTCGACTCGCTAAAAGCTTCGGCATCACTGACCTTAAACACCTCATCGACCAGAGTCATATCCATTATTTTTGGCATAAAGCTATTTCCTATACCCTCGATCAGATAGTGATTTTCAGTGCCGCCTCCCATTGTAGAGCCCACCGGATCGGCCAGAACGCCTTTAATATTTTTATTCTTTGTTTTCATATAGCCCATAACTCCACTAATTGTCCCGCCCGTGCCAGCACCACTGACAAAATAGTCTATCTGGCCGTCCAGTGCGTTGTATATTTCTGGTCCTGTCGTCTCAAAATGAACTCTGGAATTTGCAATGTTAGAAAATTGGTCGAGGCAAACTGCATTCTTGTGTTTTTCCAAAAGCTTCCTGACCATATCAAAGGCCCCCTTCATACCATTTTCCTTTGGAGTGTTCACTATTTCGGCACCCAGAGCTCTCAGAAGATTGTGTTTTTCCTGAGAAAATTTCGTTGGCAGAACAATTATGGTATGATAGCCCCTGCTAATGGATACAAAGGCAATACTTATGCCGGCATTTCCTGAGCTAGCTTCAACTATTATACTATCTCTACTAAGTTTGCCTTCTTTCTCGGCTGCTTCGATCATAGCTCTAGCCATCCTATCTTTAGAGCTTCCGGTTGGGTTCAGTAATTCCATCTTAGCAAACACATTCACAGTGCCAGGAAAGTCCATATTACCCAGTCTGACCAGCGGAGTGTGGGCAATCAGATCAGCATAACTTTCACAGTATTTCATTGCAGCAATCTCCCAATTTTTACAATATTTAATTTACCTCGACTATCTCGGTCATGCCAGACAGATTGGTGATCATCGACTAGAACTAGATCCAGTCTCGTTGGCACAGATTAGCCGGAAAGACCTAACTGTCAAACCTAAATTTTTCATACTTTACTAAACATCTTCAAATATAAACATAATTCCTTGTCCCCTAAACAATAGTTCCAAACTACAAATTCATGCTATAAAATTAAGCCTTAGCTAAATCTCTTTCTCCCCAACATCTATATTTGTTCCAAACTTTTTCAGAAATTATGTTTATGCTTGCAGGAGGTCTAATAGAAAAAGGAGGTGAACTTGCCTCATATGTTGTAAATTTACACAGTTTAACAGTCTCCTTATTGACAAGAGTAGTTTCGACAGTAGAATTCTCCAAAAACAGGAAAAAAGTAAATGAAAGATCTACATCTACACCTATCCGGAGGGACGTCGCATGCGCTCCTATTCGAAATACTAAATGAGTCCGGCCGAAAAGTGAGGACAAATTCCTACAGGGAGTTTGTAGAGGCACTAACTATGAATCCCGTAAAGACTAGAAATATGGATAATTATCTTGAAATAAACCATATAATAGACGATACTCAAAGCTCACCCAGAGCTGTCGAACTATCTGTCTATGACTCCTACAAAAATGCATTTCTAAATGGCTGCAGCTATTTGGAACTAAGGTGGAATCCGTACAAGAGAAGCCAGAATTTTAAGGTGGATCTGGATCGGCTTATCGTGGCGGCTAGGAGTGGTTTTGAAAGGGCGAATTCCATTTTTGGGATAGATGGCTCCATGATTTTTTGTCTGGGAAGGGACTGCACCGAAGAACAGAACGAGAGCATATTTAAAAAAGCGGTCCAGTACTGCCGTAGAGGAGTTATTGGACTAGATGTAGCCGGGCCCGAGGCCAAAGTCCACCTAAAACCAGAATTTGAGCAGTATTATAAAATAGCAAATGCTATAGGTTTAACAACTACTATCCACTGTGGGGAAATATTATATGACGGTCTGGAGGATGTTCTCGCTACTGTCCTTGAGAAATATAAACCAGAGAGAATAGGCCATGGAGTGCAAATACACAGATACCCGAATCTAATGAAGATGGCATCATCGGCCGGCATTATGTTTGAGGTATGTATATCAAGTAACCTAATGACGAGAGTTGTGAAATCTAAGAGAGAATTTTCTAATATTTTTAAAATCTTCGAGGATTACCAGCTGAAATATACCATATGCACCGACGCGACGTTCCCGCTGGGAACAAATATAGCCCGGGAAAATGAAATATACAGAAACATCATGGATAGGCAGTTTTTGGACGTATACCAGCCCGCTGCTGTCTGAGTGTATGCTGATAGATTTGGATTGTCTCTAGTTTTCTAGACTATTTAGCCAGTCCGAAACCATATTCTCCAGAGAATACATGCCAACCTCTTTGACTTTATAGAAATCTGCACCTTTTAGAATTTTTGCATTTTCTGCGTTTTCTATAAACACGTCATAAAACTTACCCACACTCCCTCGATGGGTAGCGTATGGTGCCACTTTTTTCTCTCTGAAATTAACTTGGCCCAAAAATGAGAGCATGGGAGTCGAAATCGAATAGGCCCAGACCGGCGAACCTATAAATATAATATCATAGGAGCCTAAATCTGGAAGGTTGTTTAGGTCTAGCCTAATCCGCCTATTCCGTCCAAATTTACTCAGGAGTGCGGAAACGAACCCGTATTTCTTCGGTGTTTTGATTTCGTAGAGGTCCGCCCCGGTTTTTTTCCCTATGATATCCGCGATCAATTTAGTGCTACCTTCCATCGAATAGTATACCACAAGAGTTTTTCCAAAATTCCTTTCGGATTTTATCGCTCCTTCGGTGTATTTAGATTTAATTTTTTTCTGGTGCATATAGGTTCTGTAGCCATTAAATAGGCCGATGCAGGTCCCGACGACCAGCGCTATTAGTATATACCTGATTGACATACCGTAACCGATAGATTAATTCCTATAACTGTAATGGTTAGCCTATTGAAGACAAAGTCAAGACCATCACTCCGAGATCGGTAACTATATACACTCTAACCTCTAGTATATAGGCTATATTAGTTAGAGCCATAGAGAGACTATAAAAGGTAAGCGAACCTCTAACACTGAAATGGTCGAAGAAAATTGGGAAAAGAATAACATCAGAACTAGTCATTCTCGATAAATTGAAGCAATTTAATTATCCTCTTTGGATGTTGCAGTTTTCTCAGTGCCTTCGCTTCGATCTGTCTTATTCTTTCCCGGGTAACGGAAAATTGCTTTCCGACCTCCTCAAGGGTGTGGTCTGCATCCATGCCGATACCAAATCTCATTCTCAGAACCCTCTCCTCTCTGGGAGTTAGGTTAGAAAGCAAAATGGCTGTTATTTCCCTAAGACTACCATAGGCGGCAGCTTTAAACGGTGAAACAGCTCTCAGATCCTCAATGAAACTACCAACCACACTCTCACTGTCGCCACTGCTGAGCGGAGAATCGAGACTCATTGGGTCTTTGGTGTTAGCCAGAACCTTTCTTATTTTGTCCGCCGGTATTAGCAGTTTATTGGCTATTTCCTCAACTGTTGGATTTCTGCCGAGTTCCTGGGTAAGCTGCCGAGAAGTTTTTGATATCTTGTTTATTGTTTCGACCATATGAATTGGTATTCTAATGGTCTTAGACTGGTCTGCTATGGCTCTGGTCATGGACTGCCTTATCCACCAGGTGGAGTAGGTTGAAAATTTAAAGCCCTTTTTATATTCGAATTTGTCTACAGCCTTCATTAATCCTATGTTCCCCTCTTGTATCAGATCCAGAAATTGTAGACCTCTGTTCGTATATTTTTTTGCAATAGATATGACGAGCCTAAGATTGGCCGCTATCATCTCTTTTTTAGCCATTTCTTCCTCATTCTTCGCCTTTTTTATATCTCTCAGAAGACTATTGAAGGAGACGATATCCAAACCTATTACCTTTGTGATTTTATTCATCCTTCCAAAGCACTTTACTATGTCTCCTCTCTTTTCGGAAACAAAATCTTTCCATTTCTTTCCATTCATTTTCTCCAGCTTACCCAGAAATTTTTCCCCACATACATTGTCTTGTAGGTGTTCTAGGAGCTCTCGTCTTGTTATTCCGTAGACATCAGCCATATCGAATAGTGTTTTGTTTATTTCCATTATTTTATTTTCAACAAGACATAGCTCTTCGAAAATACTGTATATCACACTGTCACTGAGTGGCATGTCTATTATCTTCTTGCAAAAAGTGTTCAGCAGTTTCTGCACATTTGAACTGTTTATATCTAAAATGCCGTCTGACGCTCTTTTTTCATTCAATATTTTCTGAGCAATGTTTATGGAACCCTCAAGTATTGTCAGAATCTTTGGCAACAGTGATTTTTCGGCGGTAGCTACACAGGTGTTACCATCACCATCATCTTCACCAAATAGATCAAAGTCCTCCTCAGAATCATTTTCTTCAGTCGTTCCACTTTTGTCACCAGCGATATCACCTTCATCATCAAAGATAGAACTTATCAGATTGTCATTGTTCTCTTCATCCTCTATTTCCTTTACCAGCTCAAGAGGATTTATATTTACATCAACATCCATATCTGTTATATCACTTGTCTTAGACTCATCTATTTTGATTATATCCCGCAGCAACATAGAGCCATTGGATAGACCGTTGTACCAGTCTATCACATATTTCAGCACAAATGGCAATCTATATAATTTTTTCACTATGTCTAGCCTACTGCTCTCTATACGCATGGCTATAGCCACTTCCTCTTCCTTTGTCAGAAGCGCTATGTTGCTTATCGATCTTAGATATGATTTTATAGGGTCATCAGTGCTTCGAGAGATAAAATCGTCTTTGCTGCTATTATATTCGGATTCACTACTGTCTCTGAAAAATGTTTCCAATTCCTCCTCATTTTTCACAACCGATATACTACTGTTTTCAAGTATGCTTACTATTTCCGACAGCCTTTCGGGGCTTACAATTCTGTCACCCAACTTATTGTTTATCTGCTCTACGGTCAAGTATTTGTTCTTGGATCCCTCTCGGATCAGTTCGCTGATTAGAGATGCGTAAGCCGTATCTTCCGTAGATTTCACGGCGCCCCGTGGTGGCTCACTACCGTTTATAATAGTTCTCTGTCGACTAGTCATAGCTACACGCCCTCCTGTTTTTCGTTTTTAAATGGTCAACACTTTCCCTGAAAATCACTGGATAAATTTGCTGTTCAAAGCATTCCTCTGTTCGTTGAGAGTCTCCAGTTCTACGGATAAGACCTTTCTTCTATCTTCATTATCGTTTCTGAGAGCCAGCTCTCTAATCTCAATTTCCAATAGAAGTGCATTCCTTTCAAGGATTAGGCTGTATAGGTACTCCAAATTGTTTTCTGTTGAATTTTCCCTAAAACGTAAGCTTCCTGTGATGTAATCCTTAAGTCCATTCTTTTCAAGTATGGTATAGACAAAGCTTTTGTCACCAGCCCTATTTTGTCCAGAAGCCTCCGAAAGGGCACTGACAACACCAGCTGCATCGCAGCTCAAAAAATTTATTGCAAACACATCCACATTATAGTTTTGGAAGATTTTTTCCACAAGGCCTACATTACCTATTAGTACATAGAACATATATTTTTCAATATTCACCATGCTGTTTTTCAGATTTTCCACACTGTTTGGCGGGACCGTCGATTTTCTGGGGTCTAGATTTGTGATAGTCCGGTAGCTCACAGCCTGGCCACTGCCATATTTGGGTCTGCTGGAATTTTCGGATCTTCCTAGCCGAAATAATTTGTTTCTGTAGAAATTTCTGAAGTTTTTTTGGACAATACCATTTCCAATTTCCTCTGTGATCCTGTTTAGAATCGTCTCCAACCTATTTTTCTGTTCTGGAATTATGGTCAGACTCTCCATAGAGAGGCCAACATCCCTTAGTTCGCTAGTCCATAGAAATTCGGACAGCACCATAGAGTTTTTTTTATCCTCTAGGTATTTCAGAAAATATTCCTTTCCAAACAATCTGATCATGTCGTCAGGATCTGTATTTTCTGGCATGGATACGATTCTGAGACTTCTATCCGCCCTCATTATGGGTAGAACTAGAAGAGCTAGACGTTTTGAGGCCTTCTGGCCAGCTAGATCGCCATCGAAACACACAACAATTTCCTCCGCTATTTTCCAGAGTTTCTCCATTTGCTGCTGTGTTGCAGCTGTTCCCATGGGAGAAACAACATTTTCAATACCCCGACTATAGAGACTCAGAGCATCCATATTCCCCTCTACCAGTATAGCGTATTTGCTGGCTATTATGGACTTCCTAGCAAAAAAATAATTGAACAGCACGTCCCCCTTGTGGTACAGTTGAGTTTCCGGAGAGTTCATATATTTTGGCAGAGCATCTTTCTCTAAGACCCTGCCAGAAAAGGCTATCACTCTTCCTGAATCTCCGAACACTGGAAATATGACCCTGTTCCTAAACTTATCATAGGCCGATCTCTCGTTTCTAGCCACAACACCAGCCATGATCATTCTATCTTCGCTGAAGCCAAGATCTCTTAGATGGTTTATCAGCTGGCCATAGCTGTTCGGCGCAAAGCCTATCCTAAATCTTTCTATATCCGCTGAGCTCAGCCCTCTTTTCCTAATGTAATCCAGTCCTACAGCTCCTCCGGGGGATAGGAGACAGTTCTGGAAAAACACACAGGATTTTTCATTTATATTATAAATGATGTCGAACTCCTCCGTGGTCTTTCTATATTTTTCCTCCGCCTGCCTGCTGGGCACGGGCAATTCCAGGCCATTTTCGTCCGCCAGTATCTTCATAGCCTCGTTTAGACTCAGTCCCTCCTTCTGCATCATGAAATCGAACACATCACCATGGACACCACAGCCAAAACAATGGTAAAAGCCTTTTTCGTCATTTACTTGGAATGATGGTGTCTTTTCGCTATGGAACGGACAACGGGCAATCTTGTTTTTTCCTCTCTGGATCAGTCTGACGCTTTTTCCTATGACATCGGAGAGAGTGACTTTACTCTTTAGTAAATTTAAAAAATTTGAATCCCGCATCTAGTCCCCGACCCGATTGTCATAGAGAATCACTATCTCGTTGTTGTCTATCAGACCAACATTTCGCTTGACCTCCTCCTCAAACAGATCTAAATCCAGATTGCTCTTCCTCAATCCCTCTATTTTGTTTTTCTTTCTGCTCGCCTCACGCTCCATATTTCGCAACGAGTCTCTATCCCGGAGCAGAATTGTGTCCATATTCCTCTGAGAAAGCAAACCATAATTACCGCCAAGCACATGGTGCATAAGATATAGCACCAGAAAGACATTAAAACCAATTTTAACCACCAGGGCGATTAGAGATTTGTCATATGTGTTGCTCATCTATCTCACCAGTATACAATTAACGGAACCATCGGCACTCCTTCTCATGAGATTCTCACAGAAGCCGAGAGCCGCTTCCTGCGTACCAAATTTGCCAATCTGAACTCGGTAGAATACCCCTTTTTCCCCAAGATTCAATTCATCGACAAAAACATTTAGGTTTTTTAGCATATCCTTATACAATTTTCTAGTCCTACTCACATAGTTTGTGGCCTGTTGACCACTCCTGAGGGCTACCAGTTGAACTCTATGGCCATTTCCAGGTCTGTTATCTTCTAGGCGTCTCTTCTGATTGTTCTTAGTTCCGGTACTTTTTGCAACTTCAATAGCTCCAGTCTTTTCATCGACGATATTCCCGACGATATGATCGATCGCCCTACCACCGTCCAGCATACGAGCGTTTCCTCTAGCCCTTTCCGGACTAATTCTAATCTTTTCTCCCATATCCGTGGATACACTGTAAAAACTATTGGATTTTTGGTTCAAACTGTTCTTCTGGCTAACTTTTATCTTCGGATTTTCCACTTTTTCCCCGATAAAAGGAAGTTCATTTGGATTTCTAAGTATCCGCGACACTCTGTGGGCCCTCCGCAGAACAAAACAGAACACCATAACAGAAAACAGAGCCAAAACCGGCAGCACCCTATTTGCGCTAAAACTCCTCCAAAAATTCATATGATCTATAGGTTCCTTTCTAGAATGATCGCAAATTTTGATTTAAAATCAAGAGCCTGTTTTTCTATCGGAACTATCAAACAGGTCTACTACTACTCAAACTAAAGGTTGTTACTGTGGATCCTAATCTAGAAAGCTAGAGATTAGAAATAAAAAAGTAACAATTGCCACACAATCCCTTTATTTAGGCTCGTTTATTGATTTTTTAAGTGACTACAATATACTATCCCACAAATGCATCCTTAGCTCAGTTGGATAGAGCGACAGCCTTCTAAGCTGTAGGTCGTGAGTTCGAATCTCTCAGGATGCACCAATTTGCGATCTTAAACTTTTCTTTCAGTCCGTATGACAGTCCCCAGACCTCTGAAATAGCCATATTTCAAGTTATTTTATAGTTTTTGACATCTTATTTTTGTGGGGTTCAGTAGCTAATTCACCGATCCTATCCATCAGGATCCTACATACTTCACAGTAGCTATCCACATAGACATCCCTGAGCTTTTCTTGCTCCTCTTTTGGGAGTTTCGCCAGCAAGCCTCTAATACCCAACTCCTTTATTATTCTTATATTATCATTTTTATTTGCTCTCTCCAGTATCAATCTAAGCGGTTCTCTATATACATTTCCCAACGTAAAATATTTCTTTGGAACATTAAAACAAGAGCAGGCATAAACTGTGCCATCCTTTTTTATTAAAATAGTTGGTAAAACGTAAGAGCCGACACATTCGTCAAAGCACATATAACAATTTTCAATGGCTTCCAGTGATCTCATACGCTTCTTTGTGTTCTCGCTTTGGTTATTATCATCATTGCTAACATAATCGCTATATGTTATATGTACCAAATTTTCCGGAAAATCCACACCATATCTGTTAAAGTAGTCATCCCTGAGGGCGTCAGTTTTATGAATATTATTTGTTCTAAGGCTTGAAACACCAATGTGCACCTCTGTTTCCTTAAAATTCTGTGCCACATAGTGGATAACATTTGACAAATTACCGACGGAAACTGTTTGTTCTCCAAGCGACATCATTATCAGAGGCACAAAATACCTATTCCCCAATAAACCAGCCTCCAGAAGGCAGTCCAGGTTATCTTTGATACTCTTCAGGCTGTGTCCCCAAAAGGCATTTGTTGTAATTTTAGAGACATCAACTCCAATTTTGCTGCCCAGCTGTATCAACTCTAACAGAGTTTCCTTTTCGATAAAAGGTTCTCCCCCGGTAATTGCCATCGATGGTATCCTATTGTCTTTCAGATCATTCATCAGTTTCAGCATTTCTATTCGTGAGATTGGCTCTAAGTCATTTAGATTATACATACCACAGCTAGGACACTTCTGGTTGCACCTATTGGTTATTTCTATCTCTGCTCTCAGGGGCCTGAAAAACCAATCGTCCGGCAGCGATACTCTCAATTGCTCAATAAAATTGAAGAAATCACTATGCTTCGCAGCATATTTTCCACAAAATGGTCTCACTTTACCGAAATTAAACACACTATTCCTTATCATGATTATTTCCTCTAATCTCTAATGTTGTTAAATGACATTTTTGCTGCCACATAAGCTTAACATTCTGTGTATCCCTAGATAAATTTACATATTTTTAATACAAAACCGGGCAACATTTGTACATTAAAAAAATAAAAAAACTGGAATACTGACAAAAATTATTAAAATTTAGAGCATCCACCCGAATAGCTGGTTTAGTTATCCCAATATTGCTCTTAAACACCATAATTATTCGGGCTATACTGTTTGACTTCCCTAGAAAATTTTCCTAGAGTCCCCTCTAGATTTTTTAATCGGAATGACTTGGTATTAGCCGACGTAATCATATCAATACTGGAGTACGAGGGTATAACTGACATTTTTGGTTACCCAGGCACTCCAATCATGTCTATTTACCATAGTTTGGTACATTCAAAAATGGTCCATTACCTATCTAGACATGAACAGGCTGCCATATTTGCTGGCATCGGATACAACAGGATCAGTGGTAAAATACCAGTAATTCTAGTTACTCCCGGCCCAGGGGTGGCAAATATTGTGAGTGGGCTGCTATCCTCCCATCTAGAGCTTGTACCTATGATAATTCTAACTGCAAGCATAAAAAATGACCAAAACTACAAATACAAAATTAATAACCTATCTGAAATTGCTGCAAAGTTTAGTAAAGAAGTTCATCATGTAAATTCTCTTAGGGAAATGTTGAATACATTTTCTGGTATTTTTGGGAGCGTGGGCGACAGGTATACGGTGGGTGGCCCGTTTTGTGTGGAAATTTGCCAACAATTGCTGTGCCGTAGTGTTAGAAATTCCAACTATATCCTAAAAATCTACAAAATAATGTCACTCTCTAAAAAAATCAGAGCTTTTGGAAAAAGCTTAAAAATTTCGGCAAGCTTTTCTGGCAACAGAGGTTTTAGAGCTTTTATTGACGTTTTCAATAGATCAAATAGACCATCAATGCTGATTGGTAGGGGCTGTATCCATAATGGAGCCTATAGGGTGGCGCAACAAATATCAGAAAAATTCAAGATTCCACTGGTTCATTCCGCGCCCCTGGCAGGGACATCTGATAGAAATGCCTACAATTTCGGACTCCTCGGACTTAGCGGAGATAGGGGATCCTATGGCGTGGTGGAGCACAGCGATTTACTGGTAATAATTGGAGCTAGGTGTCACCCAAGGACAATAGGGCCAGTGGAAAATTTTGCTCCCAACGCCTTCATTGCCAGGGTCGATGTAGACGAATATAAATTTGGGTTTGATGTAGACATCAGAGCTAACTTAAATATAAAATGCGATTCACTGGTGTTTTGCAGAAATTGGCTGAATTCCATTGGTGATAATTATACAAATTCTTACACCACTGACGAAATTTCGCCCGTTTCACAATCATTCGAAATAACTATAGAAAATGGTAGGAGTGTTAACATAGAATATTTCTTTAGTGTGCTAAACCGCATTACGGGTGGAAAAATACCGATGACAACTGGTATCGGACAGAACACAGTGTTTGCCTTCAAATTCTATAAACCTAGTGATCCAGAAAATCTTATATTGTCTTCTCCAGATCTGGGGGCTATGGGTTCCGGGTTGCCGGCGGCGATTGGAGCATCTATCGCAATTGGTAAAAAACCTGTTATGGTTATTGACGGAGATGGCAGTTTCCAAATGTCAATGCAGGAATTGATGACTCTGAAGGAGTTGGCTCTTCCAGTTCTAATTTTTATTTTAAATAATAGGTGTCTGGGCCTTATAAAGGAAAATGAAAAAAGAATGTTCAGGGCAAGGCCGCTTTTCGCTGGTCTAGAGAATCCGGATTTTGTGAAGCTGGCTAGCGCCTTCGGAATAGAGGGAGCGAGAATTTCTAGTGACGAGGAGGTGGAGCAGGCTCTGATCAAAATATTTAGTAGACCACGGCCCTATCTGCTGGAGGTAGAGATATCCAGTGATTACACCACGGTGGGTAATCATGTGGGAGAGATCAAGAAATTGTGAGTGTCCCGTGCTTTCAAATAGAGTTTATCCGTTTCTCTGGGAATTTGTGAGAAGGTACCTTCCCGCCGGGCTGCTGTTTGTGCTGCTCAATGTGATCGCAACGAGTCTGGGTGATGTGCTGGTGCCCCGGAGGTTAGGAATTCTGGCGGACGGACTGAAGGTTGGCCTAGATATTGGTCAGGTGCTAGCGGGAACGTTGGCTTTGACTCTACTTAGCCTGCTCTATATACTATTTGATTTCCTGGTGAGAGCTATCTATCTGCATTTCTTCGTCAGAATAAAAAATGATATCTACGTCGAGCTGTTTAGTTATGTGGAAAAACTGTCCATGGAATTTTTCAGAGAAAATTTGGCCGGTTCAGTGAGTACCAGAATTGTGTCCATAGCCGATACCACAGAAAGGTTGCTGTTCAATGCGGTTAATGTGCTGACAGTGAATATATTTGTTAAAATATTTGTTCTCTATCTTTTCTACAGAATAAGTTTGCTTCTCTCCCTGTTGAATCTGCTGTGGATGGTGGCTTACGTTATGATGATTTTCTATAGTAATTCTGCCCAGAGGATAAAAATTAAAAAATATGAGGAGGAAAAGAGTATTTTTGTAGGAAGGGTCAATGATAGTATCAGTAATATCAGCAATGTGAAAAATTTTGCTGCGGAGGAGTGGGAGAGAAAGCTGCTAGCAAAGCAGGTAGCCAGTCTATTTGACAGAGAAAAATCTGCCCTGGCCGGAAAAATATTTATCAAATTCCTCTGTAATGTCATGTCTAGTCTACCTCTTCTGATGAACCTTTTCCTCTCTCTGAAATTGTATCAGAGGTCTCTGGTGAGTTTGGGAGACATTTTCTTCGTTCTGATGGTCTCGAATAGTGTGGTCCAGACGACAAAGTTCATAGGGAATACAATAATTGAACTGGCAGAACAGCTGAATAGGCTGAGGCAGAATATTGAAGCCACTCTGGTGCCGAGAAGTGTGCGCAATCAGTCGGACAATGTGCTGGTGCCAAAGGACAGTATGGCCATAGATTTTGAAAATGTATATTTTAGGTATAGGGGTGATTCCGGTCGCATTCTGGAAAATTTTAGCTTTCACATTGGGCCCGGGCAAAAAGTTGGTCTGGTGGGTCGCTCGGGCAGTGGGAAGACCACTTTGGTAAATCTGCTGCTGAGACTCCAGGATGTGGAGAGCGGCGACATTCTGGTCGATGGCCGAAGCATTAGAACAGCCATGACTCAGGAAAGTCTAAGGGGAAACATATCCTATATTCCGCAGCAGACGACGCTATTTCATCGGACCGTGAGGGAAAACATTCTCTGTGGCAGCGAAAACGTGACGGAGGAGAAATTACTAGAGGTCTGCCGGAAAGCCTGTTGTCTCGACTTTATAGAGAACCTGGAAAACGGCCTGAATACCATCGTTGGGGAGCGAGGAAGTAGGCTCAGCGGAGGTCAGAGCCAGAGAATAGCCATAGCCCGAGCTATGCTGAGGGACAGTCCTATTCTAGTTTTCGATGAGATGACCAGCGGACTTGACAGCATAACCGAACAGGAAATTCAGGATGTTCTGAAAAATCTTCTGCGGGATAGGACTGTTTTAACCATTGCCCATAGGCTGGCCACATTGAAAAATATGGAAAGAATAGTGGTAATGGAAAATGGTCGAATAGTCGAAGATGGTACAATCGGCGAGCTAATTTCCATAGAGAATGGACTATTCAGAAGAATGTGGTCCATGCAGAGGGATGGGCTATTGCTTCTCTGAAGATGAACTGTCTGTCGCCCAAGACTTCTGGTGGCCGAATAGGGGATCTCCAGCTAGGAAGTACAGTATTGGCTGCGACACGACATTGGGACTGCTTATATACAAGCCAAACTTTGCTATCTTATTATGATCTTAAAATCTACCACCAGTGCCCGATCTTCCGTTACTAAAACGGGGTTTATGTCTATTGCGGTTATCTGGGGTAGTTCGAGCACAATCCGCTGAATTTTTCCCAGAAGGTCTATGACTTTTCCAACAGCCTTCGGAGATTCGCCTCTCACGCCTCTGAGAATCTCGCCGACCTTAGTTTCTCCTAGCATCTCGCCGAAGGCTGTGGTTGGCAGAGTCCTCAGGCTCGTATCTTTCATAACCTCCGTGTATATGCCACCGCTGCCGAATACTAGAATTTTCCCAAACGTTTTGTTACTGCTTACACCAATTATAACCTCGGTGGACTTACCTATCATCTCCTGTACAAGAATGGATGCTCCAGTTACCTTAAATTTATCTATGGAAGCTTGTATATCGTTCCAGGCTCCGCTAAAACTTTCCTCGCTGGCTATGTTCAGAAAAACGCCCTTCATTTCTGTTTTATGCAGAACTTCGGTGGATGAAAGTTTTAGAACAACCGGTTTTGGAAATAGTGTCCGACAGAAATCTAGAGCCCTGGTCTTGTCTGTAAAATTACCGGACTTGGGACAGTCTATCCCATAGTACTCGGTAATTCTATTGACAGTCTCCATAGGTAAACTCGATAGACCGAGTTTTTTCGCATCCTCAACAGCGTTTTCCAGGTCTCTGGGAGCTCCAGTCAACTTTCCGCCACTGTCCACTGGAATTATTTTGGTCATACCGGATGCTCTTTTTCTAAGAAGTCCAAGTAGTCCTATGACATCGACTGGGTATTCAAAGTTGATTATATGATTGTCCCCAAGAATTTTTATAGCCTTTCTTACCCGTTCTCCACCTAGAAAAGATGCAAATATGTTCACATTACTGAATTTTTCCGATATCTTCACCAGAGATTCGGCCGTGCCGACGGGGTCTGTGACCATTTGAGGTGTTAGGAGTACCAAAATGTTTTCATATTCTCCACTCTCACAGAGTACGCTAAGGACATTCTCATATCTGTCTGCTTTTGCATCTCCTATAACATCTATTGGATTTTTGAGAGCTGCCTCGGCTGGCAGAACAGCCTTTAGTTTCTCTAAGGTTTGTGATGATGGCTCGGCCATGTCCAAATTATTTTCCTCACAAAGGTCACTGGTTAGAACACCAACTCCTCCGGCATTTGTGACAATGGCAATTTTCCCACCGAAATTTGAGTGTTTGCAGTAGTGTAGAACTTCTATCAGCCCAAATAGCTCCCGTGTGCTGTGGGCCTGTATTATCCCCGTCTCTCTAAATACTGATTCTAGAATCCTATAGTCCGGAGCCAAATTACCAGTATGGGACAGACTTGCCGCCTGGGCTTTGGATGACTTTCCTGGTTCAAGCACTATTATAGGCTTCGTTTTAACAATTTCCCTAGCTATCTTCAAAAATTCCTGCCCATTCTTTAGCGATTCCAGATATAATATGAATGTGGACACTTTTTCGTCCTTCGCTAGGGCCTGGAGCAACTCCGTCTCCGATAGGAGAGCCTTGTTACCAATGGAAATGAAATGAGAAAAACCTATTTCTTTCTCTCTTGCCCAGTCTAGCATAGCCGAACAGTAGGCACCGGACTGGGAAATGAAGGCTATGCTGCCTCTTTCAGGAAAACCATCGGCAAAGCTAGCATTAAGGTTGTCGTACGTAGATATGTGACCCAGGCAGTTTGGTCCAAGCAAATTTATTCCGTTGCTTTTGCACCTATCGGCGATAGCATCCTCCAGCTCGTGGTTTCCCACCTCGCCAAATCCGGCTGTTATTATGCTGATATTTTTTACTTGTTTGGTGACACAGTCGTCGACCACTCCCATGGTCAATTTGCTGGGCACCACTATAACAACAAGATCCAGTTCGCCGGGAACGTCTCTGACACTCCCATAGCAATATTTTCCATAGAGCTGCTGCCCTGCGTTTTTGGGATTTATGGCATAGAGTTCGCCTCTATACTTGGCGGCCAATAGGTTATTAAACACAACAGCTCCAAGCTTCGCAGGTTCTGCTGATACCCCAACAACGGCCGTACTTTTAGGATTGAAAAAAGTTTCTAGCACAAAAATAAGCTAACTACAATTACTAAACTGATAGATAAAACGGTTTCGTTTAAAATTCAACGAAAAAATAACGAACAGGTTGAAACTATACTTGCTTCCCTATGCACTACCATACTGTGCCCCCAATGCAGTATTCATATTTTTCCTGGACTCCACAGAAATGTGGCTGAGGAATTGCGAGAATCTCGCTGCTATAAATTTTTTCCACCAACGTGGACTTTCTTGACTCCTCAATAGCCTTCAAAATCGGATCCAACTGGTGTACTGTATTTTCGCCTATCGAAGCCTCATATTCGGTACCAAAAGCCATTTTCCCCTCCTCCCCCATTTTTTTTCTTCTCAGAACATTTCTGAGTGTATCTCTGACCGCAGTGCCATTTTTGGGTATATAGATTCCCTCAGCATTTTTACCGAGGACTCCTCTGAAAACATCTCCATCGGCGAATTTAAGTAGTTTATTCACACTGTTGTAGCTTACACCACTTGAATAATATGTATCGGGTAGAGTATATTTCTTGTTTTTTTCTCCAGGAAACTCCACGGTGTATTTATCCTCCTCCGGAAAAAGAATTAGTCTCCCGTTTGGACTGTTTTTTACCCTACCATTTTCAAATGCTCCCTCGTAGCCAATTCCATTTGGCCATAGGGCCACCCCTTCTCCCTCTAGCTTTCTATCATCAACCCTAAAGTATCCAAAAAACGTGGATCCATTTGGTTGAATATCAATTCCCCAATCTGCCTCCGTTCGTTTTTTGTGCAAATAGTTTATACCTCCGGCTATAGTTATTATGTATCCGAGCACAATTGTTGTATATCTGAGAGACTCGAGCCCTTTTACAGATTTTAGTATCAGATGGTTCGGGACATTGGCCACATTCATTGAACGTATGAGTACAGTTTTTAATTTGGGAAATCTCATAAACGTGGATATCATTTCCACTGCAGTGGGCAACATCCCGATAAACATTCCGGTCAAGGATACTTTCTTAGCAGCGGACACATCATGGTAGAATACTCCATCGCCAATACCCGGTTCGCTATATCTTTCCATCGACATGGGCTTGCCGAAAAAAATAGAATAGATAATACCTAATTCATCCTCATCCATCACATCCCTAATGTAGCGCGTAATATAAGTAGCAGTTGACACGGTCTGGCCCCGGACTACCTTGTGGGGCGATCTGCTATTGTCAGAGAACTTGATACTGGTACCGCTAGCATCTTTTCTAACACTAGCTATATTCATGTGCTTCTTTGACTTGGCGGGTGAGGCGAATGTCAGAAGGAGATAAAATATAAAAACTTTTCCTAGTTTATTATTAGACATTTTTTATCGCAATGTTAATAAATAGTACGTATTAATATATATTACACTTTTTTATAGATTATGTCAATACCTGTTGATATACAGAGATTACTACATAAATAGTGATACAAACATCCAATTAGATGATATGTAGTGATTCATAATTTGGAGTTAGCATGGGGGGAGTTTTTGTGTCGAATCTATTGACTCTTACACAATAATGTAACTAGAATGTATTCTAATGGTGTTGGGTATGTGGACAACTAAAATGAATAGAAACGCTTC
>JAIRWJ010000092.1 GCA_031269065.1 Rickettsiales bacterium | reverse complement strand
TCGGTTAAAATAATTCTAACATGGCTGAATGGTTTCAAGATCTTAGATCCTCTACCCTTTGCCCTAGCCCTAGATCTTCTCATGGTGAATGCTTTACCCGTGTCAATCTGACAGATCGTCAGTTTGTCCATATCCATCCCGTGATTGTTTTCGGCATTGGCTATGGCAGACTTCAACAGCTTCCTTAGAGGGGCTGCCAGTCTGAGATTACAAAAGCTCAACTGCGTCATAGCTTTACCCACAGGCAACCCCCGGATGCTTCCCACGAGCCTGCCCAGCTTAGTCATGCCACCTCTAAGGTTCTTGAGGTAGGCTTCTGCATACTTTTTCTCTTCACTCATAGAGTTTTTCCATTAGTTTCATCATTTGCTATCCTTTGTTTCTACCTTTCTGTTTCCACTGTGTCCCCGAAACGTTCTGGTGGGAGAAAACTCACCAAACTTATGGCCCACCATGTCCTCGGATACTAGAACGGGCACAAACTTCTTCCCATTGTGAACAGCAAAGCTGAGGCCCACAAACTGTGGCAGTATAGTTGATCTCCGGGACCAGGTCTTTATAACAGGCTTCTTCGGATCCAGGGAAGCCAGCTTAGCCTTTTTAATCAAATATCCATCAACGAAAGGTATCTTCCAAACTGATCTTGTCATACTTTGCCCTCTACTCCTTGTGACGACTTTTTATTATAAATCTATTGGTCGGGTTACTCTTTTTGCGAGTTCTACCACCCCTAGCACATACTCCTGTTGGGGAAACTGGGTTCCTACCACCTCTGGTCCTGCCTCCATGGGGGTGATCCACAGGATTCATGGATTCTCCCCTCACACTAGGTCTCTTGCCAAGCCATCTATTTCTGCCAGCCTTACCCAGTTTCTCGTTTTTTCTATCCGGATTACTTACGGGACCGACAGTAGCCAAACAATCCAGTGGGAATTTCCTGGTTTCGCCAGATTGCAACTTAACGATGGCGTAGCCCTCATCCTTTCCAGCCAGCTGAGCGAAATTTCCAGCACTCCGGGTTACCTTACCTCCAGCACCAGGCTTATTCTCTATGTTATGTATGAAAGTACCCACAGGCATGACCATCAGAGGCATAGCATTTCCCGGTTTTATATCCAGCAGTCTTCTCGAAGAAGCCACCATATTTCCTACCTTCAGGCCTTCGGGGGCTATTATGTAGGAATAAATTCCATCCGAGTACTTCAACAGTGCTATGAAAGCACTTCTGTTAGGGTCATATTCTATCCTCTCGACTGTCGCCAGAATGTCATATCTGTTCCTCTTGAAATCCACAACTCTATAGGTTTGCTTGTGTCCACTGCCCCTCCGGCGCACGGTGATATGACCATAGTTATTACGGCCAGCTTTACTGTTCTTCTGCCTAGTCAGCATCTTAAGCGGGTTACCTCTCCAGAGACCCTCTTTGCTGACCAGTTTCAGACCTCTTGTTGACTTAGTAACGGGTTTAAAGTCTTTTATTGCCATACTATATTCTATTTCACCTCTAGTTTTGTCAGATCCAACTGCTGTCCCTTCTTCAGGCTAACCACCGCTTTCTTTTTGGAGCCTCTGGTACCCTTTGTTCCTTTAAATCTCTTCACTTTGCCAGCAACTCTGGTGACATTGACTTTACTAACATCAAAGCCAAACACAGTCTCTACCGCCTTTTTTATATCATTTTTCGTTGCAGTGGGTACGACTTCTAACACTATCTTATTGTCAGCCATCTGTAAATTCGTTTTCTCGGTAACTATAGCTGAAACTATAATATCATAGACACGTCCTAGAGTCATCCCAGTACCTCTTCAAGATTATTTAAAAGTTTTCTGTCCACCAGGAGATAGTCAAAGTTCAAAATGTCAAACACATTTAGCGCACCACTCGGAACACTTTTATAATTAAATAGGTTTCGCAGGGAAAGAGCAAAATTTCTATAGTTATCATCATAGGCAACTAGCGCTCTCCCTATATTCTTTCCCTGGAATTTCCTGTCTAAACCCCGAGTACTCAGTCCAAGATTTTCCATTCCTTCGATTAAAATCACCCTATCATTTCTGAGTTTATCCCTGATTGCGAACCTTAGAGCCTTGGCCACAATTTTTTTAGGAATTGAGTAGCCAAAATCCCTCGGCTGAGGGCCAAAACAGGTCCGACCTCCGACAAATTGTACCGCTCGTCTAGAGCCGTGCCTCGCGCCGCCACTTCCCTTCTGTCGAACTATTTTTCTAGTGGAGCCAGAAACCTCAGACATCAACTTAGTTTTGGCTGTACCAGCTCTAGCCCTAGCCAATTGCCATTTAATGACAATGGGTACACATTTCTCTCCATCCCGAGAGTCCAGATCAACATCCCGCATCTCACCCCGGGTTTCCTCCAAACTATCTAAATTCAACACTAACAGCTGCATAAACCACCTATCTGTTTGAGTTTCTAATTATTAACTCTGACCCTTTGGGACCAGGCACAGCACCCTTTACGCAGAGAATTGAATTCTCAGGTTCGATCCTTACTATTTCCAGATTCTTAACTGTTACCCTCTCGGAACCCATATGCCCAGCCATTTTTTTGCCACTAAAAACCTTTCCCTCCCTTCGCCTGCAACCCGTACCTCCGAGAGACCTGTGGGATAGAGAACTGCCATGCTGAGCAATTTGCCCTCGAAAGCCAAATTTCTTTACAACACCAGCAAAGCCCTTTCCTTTTGAAATCCCGATCACATCCACCTTACCATTCTGCTCTAACTGTTCAACCCCCCAGAAACTACCAACAGGAAATTCCTTTCCCTTCTCGACCTTAAAGGTTTTCATAGAATCATAGGCCTCCAGCTCCTTCTTTTTATAGAAGCCCAGCACCGCTTTACCTATTCTCTTCTCGGTTTTTCTATCTCTTCCGTAGGAAATTGTTACCTGGCTAAAATCCCTATCATCATAGGTTTTGAAATTACTCACCAGACTCTCATAGACTCTTATCAGGGTTACTGGCACGGCAACACCGCCATCCTTATAAACCCTAGTCATGCCCAACTTCTTCCCAATAACTGCTACTACCACTACTCACCTCCATTGAGAGAAATTTTGATATTCACGCCGGCAGAGAGATTCAATTTCATCAGTGCCTCTACCGTCTGAGGAGTTGGCATTATGAATAGTAGTCTCTTCAGAGACTTTATTTCATACTGCTCCATGCTTCTTTTGTAGATATGCGGCGATCTAATAACAGTGAACTTCTTCCTATTTACCGGAAGAGGAATGGGACCAGCCACCTTGGCACCAGTTCTTTTCACGGTGCCAACTATCTCTTGGACAGCCCGATCAAGAATACCAGCATCAAACGCTTTCAGAACAATCCTAATTCCTTCTTTGTTTTTCATTATCTAAATAAAAATTCACAGCAGCAGCCTCACCCGTGCCACCAAACAACGACGGCGCTAGGTTCCTCGAAGGGAACATCGCCAATGACTGGGGTAGTCTGGAGAACATTTTTAATAAGTCAAGAAAAACATGGCAAAAACTACAAATCTAGCATTCCCCTGCCAATCTCTCCAATTTCTTAAGCTTCCCCCATCAAAGAACCACGGTCTGCGAGGCTCTCAACTGAATTGGCCACATTCTATGTCATTTTTATCCGACGCATGAATTTTGTGCAAAGGACATTCTTGTTCGGTGCCGCAGCAGCATCAAAATCTATAATTCAGCGAAAATCCCAGAGTACTGTTTCTAAGATTCTCCCAACTATATTTCAGACTGATTCCGTGATAGCCATTCATCGAGTTGAGACTAATTTCAAATTCAAAACTGCTCTTCATAGATAGGTGTTGCCAGATAGGTTTCCTATACCTAAAGGATAGGTTAACCTCCACAAGTCTAGCAGGGTTAAAATTCAGCTCCAGACCCGGCACGAAATCGAACACATGGGCCATTCTGGAGGATTCTCTAAAATTAAACCATTGTCCTCCAAAGTCACTTATGTGTAGGAAATTGGCATAGAGATTCGGTTTTGCCATTGCTCCACCTGGCAGTTCGAAACTATAGATGGCGCCAAGGCCCAGACCAGCGTCCAACATCCAGAGTTCAACCACTTTGGTCCCATTTTCGGAGTCTTTTAGCGAAACGGTTGTTTCAACGATATTGGTTTCAGGATCTTCTATGTCATGAATTAGCCGCTCTGATTTTCTTCTGGCTATGGTGACGGGTGCCGTAGTTCTTTTTTCGACTTCAGAGAAAAATTCATCGCCGGATGCCATATCCTTCGGCAGGATAAAATGTATGCTGCTAGCACCTTTATAGGTGCTAAATCCCAGGTGTGCGGCATAGTCCAGAGAGAACGCCTTTGTCATGGTACTCCGGACGTAGAGACCTAGCTGTGCTCCTCTAAAGTCCTGAATTTTCTGACTGTATTTGTAGTAAGGAGGCGACCTGTCGATGGAAGTTTCATCCGAAAGATATTGCCTGTAGCTCAGGAAGGACATGATTCTCGTTCCGATCCCCCGGGTTGTCCCATCTAGTAATTCAACCCCAAAGCTGAAATCTAGCGTATCAGAACCATCAGATCCCGAGTCTCTTATATCGTTATAGTGCGCTCCAAGCCACATACTGTGGCCTACGTTCCTTCTGATCGTATCAATTAGATCTATCGACGAATTTCTCACAGCGGCTAGCGGCAAGCTGAAAAAATTTTCAAATATGCCATAGATCGTATCGTGGTAGACATTCTTTGCCTTTTCCGGATTCCAGTTGTAGAATTTTATATCTACATTGGATTGTCCATAGAGCTTTTTATAGCCATTCCCTATATATTTCACAAAATCTTCTGGATTGAACCACCGTGTACCTTGACCATGATCAACAACATCTTGACCATCTCTGATATATCTGATAAGGTTTTCACCGTTCTCAAAGCGTCCATCTAAAACAATACTCTCCATCATATATTCAAGCAAATACAACGGTATAACAGGTTCGGCATCTATATACATGATTTTTATATCATCCGATTCGATGTAGGCTCTGGAATCGGCAGCGGCTATGATCAAAAACAAAATTGCTATAAATATCCTTTTCTTCATGTAGGTATCAGGTCATTTGCCAAGAATATATGCACCACATATACCGTTCGGTAAATTACAGGTAGCGTTGGCACTAGCCGATGCCCAATCCAAAATCCGGCCTAGGGCACCAGAATCAAATCCTGACTGGCCTATAGTTATTTATTAATTCTACAATAAAAGCAAGTTTTTTTCACTATTGGCAAATTCCCACTATCATCATGCTGCATCCTTCTCTTCATTATTTTACCGGAAATATTTCGCTGTATTCTATTCTATATAATCACCGCTGTGTTCCGTAAGTATTTACATGGACTAATCTATCGAAATCAACCCCCATCTTTTCTCTTCCCATTCTAGGCGGAGAAAAGTGTGGTCCCTACAAGAACAGCCGGGTACGAGAACGTTGGCCAGCCCCAGAAATAGGCAAATTTATTTAGATATGATTTCTAAAAACCACCTGTGAAGCAGACTTCACTAGTTTCTGAGCAACTTTAAGTTTAATTATACGCTATATTGTCCAATTAAATAATTCATATTGCTATTTAAAATAAATTATCTGATAATACTATACAAGTTATATTATCCATATAGGGCTCGTGATGGATGCGATGGAAGAAGAGCGGAATAAACAGATAAATGATCTGAAAGCCACTGGACTTTTCTCAAATGTCACAGAGGAAGATGAAAAAATTATGGTTGATGGGCAAAGAATAAAAAAACTCGGTGTAGGCGGCTTTGGTGAAGTCTTCAAAGTTTACAGCGAGAAGGAAAATAGATATCTCGCCGTCAAAATTCTAACAAAACCGATCGAGGCCAATAGAGGTGAACATCTCTACCTCAGTAAGTCTAAAGAAAAACCTTTTAATTCACCCTCCCTAATGAATATTTCACATATTTCAGACAATGGTACTGTTATCGTATCAGAATTTTGTGACGGGAGTGGACTAGACAAATTATCCAATCCTCCTAAGAAAAATAAAAATGCAGAAACGGATCGTACAAAGGCTCAGAAAGCCTGTCAGGATCCAGACAGACTGAAAGAGATGTTTATAGCCGTCAAGGAACTTCACGATAGAGGACTAGCTCATCGGGATATAAAGGGACAAAATGTTATTCTTGGGAATGATGGTAAATTCACCATTATTGACCATGGTCTTCTGCAAAACGATAGTCAGAATATAACGGAAATTATTGGGACCAGAGGGTATATACCACCAGAACTTTCAAAAGAAGCTCTGGGGAATGTAAAAGTAGACTTCAAAAAACACGATGTTTTCTCAATGGGAATCATGCTATTTCAAGTGTTAGCCCTAGATAAGGGCAAAACCATGGTGGATTTATGTGGAGTTCCTAATGATTGGGCATTAACTACAATGTATGAAAATAAACCTGAAGAGGTAGAAAAAAGAATAGAGGAAAAACTTGAAAAATCTGAACTTTCCACAGAAATAAAGGATATAATAAGAAAATCAACTAGTATGGATCCTGCCAAGAGGTGCACAATAGATTTTATGATAAATAGAGTCGAAGTTATGAAGGAGAGACTAGAAAAAGAAAAGGAGAGCAAAGACATCTCTCCTAAAGAAAAAGAGACAAGGGTTGAAAAATCAGAAGAAAATAAAATTGAGGGGGAAGTGAAGAAGGAGGACATAGTGGTGGAACAGGGAAAGGGAGACGAAAATAAATCGGAAACTAAGAGAAGTAACACTCTGGACAGTCTCAAAAAAACAGAACCAGATCATCAAAATACTCCAGTAACCGTATCTAGCATTAGGATCCCATCAGGAGGTGCTGGAACTGGCGATAAACAAAATAAACCAAGCGGACCGTTTACAATTAAATAAATAAAACTGTTTAATTATAGGTTATACTCTCCAATTAAATGATTTATATTGCTTTTTAAAAAATATAGGTAATTCTACGTTAGTTATCTCAATAGGACCTATTATGGACGATGAAAAAGAACAAAAACTAGAAAACATTATGAAAGAAAGCAGACTTTTCTCAGATCTCAAGAGAGAAGGAAGCAAAGTTACAGCCGATGGAAAGGAGACTCTGAAGATCGCTAAAGGCGGCCAGGGTACAGTATATAGAGCCCATAGCGGTATAATAAGACGTGATGTTGCCATAAAAGTCCCACATAAAAAATTAGACTTCGAGGAGGGAATTGGTGAATACTCCTACTTCAAGGAATTCGGAAATGTCCCTCTAGGGTCTGCTTTACAGAGTATCGAGTACGCATCACCTGATGGTGCTGTTATAGCAGAGTATCAGACAGGGGGAGCTTTATCCAGCCTATCCAAAAAGGACCCTGAAAGGGCGAAGGAGATCTGTTTGGACCCAAAGAAACTTTCTAGATTGTTTAATAGTATTAGGGCACTTAATGAAAAAGGATGGGTACATCGGGATATAAAAGAGGACAATATATTTCTTGATAAGAATAATGATTTCGTCCTTGGTGATTTTGGTGTTGCACAAAACGAGCTCACAAATAAAAGAGATGGAACAGCTCCAATTGGAACTTTGGGATATATTCCACCAGAACTTTTGAAGCTGGGAGATAACTCGGAAAAAGACCTTAGAAAGCAGGATGTTTTCGCTATGGGAATCACGCTGTTCCAAGTACATGCAAACACTGACATGTATGAATTATTGGGAGTGAGTCAACAAGCTAGCATTTTCCATATAATATTTAGGTATGGGGAAGAACCTGGT
>JAIRWJ010000006.1 GCA_031269065.1 Rickettsiales bacterium | reverse complement strand
GTATAAATAAATATTTTTTATACTATATTTATTACATAAAATACCAAGAAAATGATATGGAAACAGAAAAAAAAATAAGAATAGTTGGAATTCCGACCGAACTCGAACCATCATCAAATGGGAAGCGTAGAGTAGTGATAGACTGTGAATATGGAAATGTGAAAGGTGTCTACATTGGTGAATATGAAAACCGGTTTCATGGAAGTATTGCCATAGATGGAAAGGGTAAAATAGAATATGCAAATGGGAATTCCTATGAGGGTGATTTTGTAGATGGCCACATTGAGGGTTTCGGGACATTTATGGATTCGAACAATGGACGCTATGATGGGGAATTCAAAGACGGTAATATGCATGGCAATGGTAAATTGATATTCCCGAATGGTGATGTCTACGAAGGAGATTTTGTAGAAAACCACATGGAGGGCACGGGAACATATGAGTGCCCAGGTAGTTATTGTTACAAAGGCGAGTGGAAAGATTCTGAGAAGCATGGTAGTGGGGAGTTGATATTCTCAAATGGCGACCGCTATGTAGGTAATTTTACACAAAACAACACAGATGGTGCTGGAAAATATATATATCCCAATGGATCAATTGTGGAGCAATTTTATGCAAAAGGCAAAAAAATGGAAGAATTCCTGATGTCAAGGGCATTTTACGACAGAGAAAGAAATATTATTAAAGAAAAACAGAAAGAGCAAACGGAACCAATTGGGGAAAGAAGAGTAATCCTCAACAGAAAATTCCAGTATAATAATGACGAACTAATATCCTCTCAGGTAATTTATAATATCTATGGCGTAAGCGGGAAAATAGAGAGATCTTTTGGAATAGACTATGGTCTGGCTGGACAGCTGTCTGAGGATGAAATATATGATATTGACGATCTATTTGCTAGAGGGGTTATAGCTGATGTAACCGCAGGAATAGAGAATAAGGAGAGAATTACAACCTTTGGTGAGGCTAGATCTTTTTTCGGAGAGGCTGTTGGCCAGATTCTGGAGGATTCAGCGCTTACGAATGGAGGTATTCTAGATCCAGAAGAAGTCATGGAAGCAGATCGCCTTCTGGGACTGGCAAATTTGAGTAATCCAAACGAGCTCAAGGGTGTACTATCCTCCAATCCCGAACAGAATGAAAGTAGAATAAAAAAATTCACAGACGATAGGCTTCTGGTCCAGGAATTTTCCCACATAGTGGGTAATGCAATCCGAGACCGGGAGGAAGAATTTGGCGTGCAATTTGATGAAAAAACGAAACAGAATATCAATAGGAAATACATAGATGATCTGAAGAATAAAATCGAACATGGACCAGATGGCGAGCAGAAAGAATCAAAAAAAATTACGACAAGAATAGAAATATTCCATAGTCTTGGGAATAGGCTTAAAGAAGAACTATCGCAGGCGATGGTTGTTGAGGTAAAAAAGCGATGGTACCAAAGACTAATTGATTGGTTTGCTGGGTGGTTGTCAAAATCCAATTCAATCAAAAAAAGTAATCAAAGATTGGAGATAAAGAAGATAAATGCAACTATAAAGGCCCTTGACAGTACCCTAGTCTCAAAAGATAAGGTTAAATCAAGATAACAACAGTCAAAAAACCCGGAATTAACATTTGGCCGTAGTTTCGGTAGAATATAAAGAGCTATTCTGTTGCAGACTATACCTCTACCTGGCTGGATAAATCTGGAAAAATTACTCGGAGCAATATGTATTTGTTAGGCAAAAATACTTGTGCTATTTGGGTAGCAGTGAGGATGGTGTGGTTTTTTATTTTTCATTTCCATTGGCTTGTCTCGTTCCTAAATTTACAATTTTTAATTAGAACTATCGGTACATCTCTCAGTCCAATGTTGGAAAACTAAAAGGTAGTGATTTCTAGGAGTCTCGTTTACTGTACAGCTCCAAACATCTCTGAGGCAAAATTAACTTTTTGATTGAGTGTTTTTTGATTCCAGTTATTTCATAAGGGCTTGACTAGCTTATATTTACTAATAAACCGGTTAGCTATGATATACTGTCATTCACAAGATTTTAAAATTAGGCAAATAGTCTAGTGTTTTTGTCTTGATATAACTTCTACAAAGACGTCTATATTACTACATGTTAATTGAAACACGATCAATAGATATTTCACTCTTCTCTGGCACGCTATCATTAGTGATAGTGTGCCAGAGAAGAGTGAAAGGGAAGCTGGAGAGTTTGAACTGGATGTAAGCTATTTTGGAGTCAGGAGAATCGGGGAAAAAGGGGAAGAGGTGCTGCAGGCAAAACTATAGTGTTTGGAGTGATGATAGAGTATTTCTGAAAATAGTTCCCAATGCCTCTAGGGAGGAACCTATGTCTATGGTACGAGGAAAGATGATATTAGAGACCATATACACAGATGATGGGAGCTTATACATTTGAGGGCGTTCTCAGAGAGAGAAGCGCTGGACAGAGGGAATGAAATCCTGGAAAAACTCAAGTATGCTAAGCCTGACGAGAAAATTAGACTTAGACCAAAAGCAGCGAAGCCCGCAAGGGAATTAATAACTTGTAAAAACGCGCTGAAGGCCAATGAAAAAATTTTGAAGAAAACAACAAAAAAACTAAAGGCTGCAAAAACTAAAATAGCCACAATGGTTGTCGACCATACCCTTACTTTCGGAAGGCTTTGTAGGGCTGGCGGGGACCCGGCAAAATCTCACAGTTAGTGGGGCTAGGCTAGTGATTAGGTCAAAAAACCGACTTTGTCAATAGACCTGTTTGTCCGAGCCGAAACACATTTGGGAAAATTCCCTAGGTAGCCGGTTTGTTTTTATCCAGAGAGCTGCTTTGCTGCAGAATTATTCATGATGGGATAAAAACTATTGAATAGCAGAAGCCTCACTTTTATTAAATTTTTCTATCTTGTCTAATTACAAAGTTTGGGTAGTTTAAACTTAAGAAAGAGGTTGAAGAGAATAATTTATTTGGTCTGCTATCTTGCTAAAACCGGTCTCTGGCCAGGCTCGCTAATAGTTGTAGATCTAACTGGTAGCGTAGTAGGATTCTTATTAAAAATAGCTACTTCGGGAAGGCGTTGTTGTGAGCAAATATAGCTGTTGTCCGAAATCTGTGGTTGATTACGACTCTGGCCCAAAGCCAGAGTCGTAATCAGAATAAAATATCTACTCCAGCAGAAAATCTCCGTTTTTGGACTCCACCTTTCTTTTTACAATTTTGATAAACTCATCCAGAGCCATTGTTCTGGTTTTTTGATCGCCAAAGATTCTCACACTCACATTCCTGTTGGCCTCCTCATTTTTGCCGAGAATTAGCATATAGGGAATTTTTCGCAGAGACATTTCTCTTACCTTATAGTTTATCTTTTCATTTGAGACGTCCAAAATTGCCCGAAGGCCATTACCCTTCAGTTTTCTGAGCACCTCTTCGGCATAGCCGCTAACCCCATCCACTATGGTTGCCACGCAGGCCTGGATTGGATTTAGCCATAGGGGGAATCTTCCCTCGGTATGCTCAATGAAAACTCCTAGGAATCTCTCTATGGAACCTAGAATAGCCCTGTGGAGCATTATGGGTTCACGCTTTTCGCCGTTTTGGTCTATATAATAGATTCCAAACCGCTTTGGAAGATTCATGTCAAGCTGAAGTGTTCCAATCTGCCAGTCTCTACCTAGAGCATCCTTGAGGACAAATTCCAGTTTAGGTCCATAGAATGCACCTTCCCCCGGGAATATTGCGTATTTCAGACCAATATTATCCAGAGTATCAGCCAGGTTTTTCTCAGCCATATCCCAAAGGCTATCGTCCCCTATTCTATTTTTCGGCCTTGTGGACAACTTTATCCTGACGCTATCGCCGAAGCCAAAGTCCCGATAGATATCCAAAATGAATTTGGTTACCTTCCTGCACTCTGTCTCTAGCTGTTCTGGTGTACAGAATATGTGCGCATCATCCTGGGTGAATTCTCTAACCCGAAGAAATCCATTCAGAGCTCCGCTAGCCTCATATCTATTCACTCTTCCAAACTCAGCCATCTTTATAGGTAGGTCTCTGTAGGATTTTATTCCCTGCCTGTATATAAGTATGCCACCTGGACAATTCATTGGTTTTATACAGAACTGTTTCCCATCCTCCATTTTTCCAGAATAATTATGTTCTCCGTAGAGCTCCCAGTGGCCGGAAATTTCCCAGAGAGATCTATCCATGACTGTTGGTGTAGAAACCTCTATGTAGCCATTTTCCTCCTGCTTTCGGCGCATATGGTTGACCAGAGTATTAAATATAAAAAGTCCATTTGGATGGTAAAACGGAGCCCCCGAAGCAAACTCGTGCTCAAAATGGGCAAGGTCCATAGCTCGACAGATCTTTTTATGATCTCTCCGCTCGGCCTCCTCAAGCATCCGGAGATAGCCGTCTAGACCATCCCTCGTGCTCCAGGCAGTTCCATAGATCCTCTGGAGCACCTTGTTTTTGCTGTCTCCACGCCAATAGACTCCAGCTACCTTCAGTAGTTTTGTATACTTCAGATAACCAGCCGAAGGAACGTGTACTCCTTTACAAAGATCAACAAAATTACCGACTTTGTAGATACTTATGATTTCGCCATCTGGTATAGTTTCGATGAGTTCTATCTTATAGGGCTGGCCCCTATCCTTAAAATATTTAACTGCCACATCCTTAGACCAATCTTCTCGCACGAAATTTTCATCTTTCCGGACCAGTTCAGCGATCTTCAGCTCGATTTTTCCGAGATCCTCGCTGGAAAAATTTGTACCAACGTCAAAGTCATAGTAGAACCCATCTTCTATAGCAGGTCCTATAGCGAATTTTACATCATTTCCGCGAAGTTCCAGGACAGCGTAGGCCAGGAGATGGGCTGAAGAATGTCTCAGAATACTTAGTCCCTCCCGGTCATCCATGCCTATGAAACTCAAAGTGGCTCCGGCCATAGTGTCGGTCAGGATAGTTGCGAGATCAAGAGTTTTACCATTGATGGTCATAGCCACCGTTTTTTTAACTAGATCTTTATCAAGGATTTTCATCAGATGAAAACCGTTTAAACCGCAACTAACATGGAACGATCTGCCCAGATAGCTCAACTCGATTTCATTCGACATTTATTAGAAAATTTGTTGTTAATCCTATAATCATATACGCTTTTCCCATTAATTACAATAGGTGGTTACAAAATGTACAAGTCCGCAGCATATGAAACAAACTCACTCCACTCTGTTTAGTGATAAATAGTACTCCATTAAAATCATGAAGTAAATTTTGGATGGAATCTACAGTTGTTGCTATAGTTTCTAACAAACTCAGCCGAAGGAGTTCTGAATCTATTCATATTTGTTACTAGTGCCAAAATCTCGGCTTTCTACTCTACCGTCATACTTTGAACTGGAAGACTTCGACACAAATAGTTTTATTTCGAGTCTTTTTTGCAGATCTTTTTCTTTTCAAAAAATGTCTCATGAATTTGGACTATCGTCCACTAGATCTAATGCAAATATCAAAGAAACTTGCGTCTACTTTGTCGCTCTGGTGTTTGTTTGTTCGCCTATTCCCAAATATGCTCTTTCTATGTACTCCGTGACTCCTAGTAATTACCTAGTTTTATAATATTGCAGTGGGTCTAACATGTCTGAAGTAAGCTGGGGGTTAAAACTAATAAATATATTATATACCCGTTGTACAAGCCAGATGGAGTTTGTTGACAAGCTTAAAATTGGAGAGTACCCTGTGATAGAAAAACCGCAACCAAATGTGATGGGCGATAGGGAATGATTATGGGTTTCGAAGATAAACTAAATGATATTAGAGAAAAATACGAGAACCTTTGCCAGAAATTGCTAAAACCAGAGGCTTTGGGTAGCGAACTAACGAAGGTTTCAAGGGAGCATGCAGGTCTGGAGCCAATTTTTAATAAGATCAGTGAATATCTTGGTGTCCAGAACAATCTCAGAGAGGCAAAGGGGATATTGGATGACAAAGGTATTGATGCTGATTTTAAGAAGGTTGTAGAGGGAGAAATTGCCGACTGTAACAGAATTTTGCCGATAATTAGACGAGAACTAGAGATGTTTTTTTTACCGAAGGATGAGGCAGACGAGAAGAGCGCTATCCTCGAGCTGAGAGCCGGAACGGGTGGTGATGAGGCTGCCCTCTTCGGGGCGGATCTGATGAAAATGTATCAGAAATATGCTGAGAAAAAGGGGTGGAAGTTTGAAGTACTCAATATTTCAGAGAATAATCTAGGTGGAGTGAAAGAGGCAGTAATTCTCATAAAAGGCAAGAATGTGTTTAGGCAGCTAAAATTTGAATCTGGGGTTCATCGAGTTCAGAGAGTCCCAGAAACCGAGTCGAAAGGCAGAGTCCATACATCGGCTGCTACAGTGGCTGTGCTTCCAGAAGTGGAGGATGTTGATATAAGAATAAATGAAAAAGATCTGGAAATAACAGTCTGCAGGGCCGGAGGACCAGGAGGCCAGTGCGTTAACACAACCGATAGTGCTGTTAGAATCGTGCATCTGCCTACGGGTATAACTGTTAGACAGCAGGATGAAAAGTCTCAACATCAGAATAAGGAAAAGGCTATGAAAATTTTGAGAGCAAAGTTATATGAGATGGAGAGAACTAAGAGGGATCGAGAGAGAGCATTGGAACGAAAAGAGCAAGTAGGCAGCGGGGATAGGTCAGAAAAAATAAGAACCTATAACTACCCCCAAAGTAGAGTCACAGATCATAGAATAAATATGACATTGTATAGAATCAATCAGATAACAAACGAGGGCGATCTGGATGAAATTATTGAGGCTCTTATAGCTGATGATGAGGCCAAAAAAATAAGCGCACAGAGCTACTAGTGGATTTTGCGCAGAGGAGGATGGAGCCAACCTAAACACACCTGAGGGTTGGGTGTTGACTAATTTTTACTCCGCCCTATAGTAGGATTTGTCTAAGTTGTCTAGGAGGCTATTTTACGTATAAAACTAACTCAAATTCCATAGAAGCGCTAATGTTGGGCCAACAGCTACCGAAGCTATTTCCCAGGTTGGCAATGGAGAATTTTAAGGCAGAGCTTAGGGAAGTCAGCTGTGGACCAGCCAGCAGTGTATATAATATCTCCAACCTGAAAATAGAAAGAGAATTTGTTGCTGTAAAACTATACAAAGGGAACTCTGGAGAGGATGAGTTTCTCTGTGCTGAAGGAGAATCAAATGACGAGATTGTAGCGTCAACGGCTCTGCCGAGGGTTTTTGGTACAGGAAAATTTTATCATGAAGAGAAACAATTTCACGTTATTCTGACGGAAGGTTTTGGAAGAAGAAATTTGAGAACACTAATGATAGATAATCCAAAAGAGGCCAGAAGAATCGCTATCGGCAGCGTCGTACCACTGATACGAACTTTGCAGGTGATTCAAAGTAAGAGCTTCGTACACGCTGAACTGAAACCAAGTAATATTTTTATTAGAGAAAACGACAGCTTAGTTATCGACAATTTCAGAATTGCGGGATATCCAGCAAACGCAAAAGCGGGGGAGTTGGATGGGGTGTCTATTTATGCGGCACCGGAAATTATGCGTTCAGGTTCCGAAATTCTTTCTAATCACAAGGCAGAGATCTGGTCCCTTGGAATGATATTTATTGAAATATTCTCAGGTGTTAATATCATAGAAAAAGAACAAATCAATCCGAGACATAATTGTGCCGCTGTTAAACAATATCTTACGGAAATGATGGGAAACGAGAATTATATTAGAGAGAAGGTTAAATTCATGCTAAAAAATATTAGCGACCTAGATTTTTTCCATAAAAAAGTCTTTTCCATGATGTGTGAATATGACCCAGCTAGAAGACCCAGTGCAGCGCAACTTATGGTATTCACTGGAGGAGAGAAAGTCTCGGAGGAGATAAAAAACAGGGAAGCGAAGAAACGCAGGAATAGAGAAGAATTTGAAAAATTGAAGGAAAGGGCCGAAAAAATGAAGGAGGATAAAGGTAAGCTCGAGCTCCAGCTAATTAATTATGGCGAAAAACAACTTAAACATGTGGGTGGAGAAATGACAAGAGAATTCAATGAAATTGTGAAGGGCTATGTATCGGGCGACCAGCCAAGGAACTCATGCATTACTCAGTAAATCATATTCTATCGAGACGGCCAGAGAGTTCATATTTGTATTTTTATTAACTTTATCAAATTTACGTGAGTGAAACGGACTCCAACGATTTAGAAATTCAAAAAGTTCAAGAAATTCAGATACTGAACCAGCGGCTACTTGAGCTGTTCCCAAGGTTGGTGACTGATGGCCCTGGGGTAGAGTGCGAGGAAGTTGGTTCCGGAATGGCAGGCAGAGTGTACAAAATTCTGGGCGTCGAAATGGATAAAAAACCAGTTGCTGTGAAATTATTTAGCAAAGAACAATTTGGCGGTAACAAAGGAGAATTCGCATATTTCAGAGACTTCAAGGATGAAATGGCGAAATATCCAGGCCTGCTAAAGGTTTTTGGTGTAGAGAAATTTATCCACGAAGGAAAGCAATTTGGTGCCGTGCTTATGGAATACTGTGAGAAGGGGGACATGGAAACACTTCTGGAGGAAAATCCTGGGGAAGCGAGGATGATAATGATTGAGAATTTTATACCAATACTCTGTGCTGTGTCGGCAATTCATGCACAATCCCGTGTCCACCGGGATCTGAAACCAAGGAACATATTTATCAGAGGGGACAATTCTTTGGTTATCGGTGACTTTGGATTTATGACATATTTGGAAAATTCGGACGACCTTCATGGGACACCTATTTTTATGGCCCCAGAAATGATCATCTCCAAATCGTCCAATAGTTACAAGACAGACATTTGGGCTCTGGGAATGACTATGATTTATATAGTATCTGGTGGCATGAATATAATCCAGGGAGAAGAAATGTCTTTGGATGAATATATTCCCAAAGAATTTGTAGGAATAATGAAAGATGAGGATCACGTCAGGAACAAAATCAAATTGATTATAGAAAGTATAATGACAGCAGTTCCAAACATTTCATATGTAGAAGCTATGAGTAACATGTGTAGCTATTATCCGGCCGAGAGGTCCAGCCCGGAGCAAATTATAAAGCATATTGAGCAAAAGAAATTGGAGAAAACAATGGAAAAAGAATTTGAGAAACCAGAAAAGGAGGTCATAGGGCCAGACAGCAAGGAA
>JAIRWJ010000040.1 GCA_031269065.1 Rickettsiales bacterium | reverse complement strand
TAAGTATATCTCCCTTCCCTAGGAGACTCATAGCAAAACCTATTGCTTCCTCTCTGCCATCCGCGAAGTTATGGACAGGATTTCCGGTTCTATCACAGCCGAACAGCACATCAGCTCTTATTTTTTCAGGGTCCTCCGTTCTGGGGTTATCATCTGTGACCACAACAATATCTGCCAGTCTCTGAGCTATTTGTCCCATTTTGGGTCTTTTACTTTTGTCTCTATCGCCGCCGGTGCCAAATAAACATATAAGTTTTCCATTCCCGATCTTCTTCAGATGCTCTCTGACTATTCCTAGCACAATTTCAAATGCACTGGGAGTATGGGCATAGTCTATATACACATGGCCACCTTTACTGGTTTCCGCCACAAATTTCATCCTGCCTTCGGCAGCCTCCACATCCTCCAGAGTTGCCACAATTTCGTCCAGAGATCTGTCCAATCCCAGACCGTAGACAAAGCCGAGAGCATTCATAAGGTTAAGGATTTGAAAATCACCAAAGAGTTTTGTATTAGTTTTATATGTTTTGCCCAGGACCTCAAACTCGATTTTTTGTGAGCCTCCAGTTGAGCTATTTGATAATATTCTAATATCAACCGACGCCGCGTGGCCAAAAGTCAATATTCTATAGTTTCTATCCTCACAGATAGACTTTATAGAGTCATAAAAGTCAATATGGGGATTTAGCACAACAGTGGCCCCATCCACACAGTGTTCTTGGAACAATCTCATCTTACAGGCAAGATAATTTTCAATATTTCCATGGTGGTCTAAATGTTCATAATTATATATGTTGGTCACACCAGCCATCTGAACTTCGATACCGTCGAATCTATTTGTATCAAGTCCTTGGCTAGTGACCTCCATGGATACAAAATCCACATTTCTTTTCTTTAAAAAGTTCAACATCCTATACAGATCTGTAATTTCTGGCATAGTTAGACTATTTTCCTTAATACTTTCCGTGCCATATTTCATACCAAGAGTTCCTACAGAGGCACAGCCATAGCCAAGTCTCACCATAATCTGTCTAATAAATTCCACAACAGAAGTCTTACCTTGGGTGCCAGTCACCCCAATAAGGTGCTTAGGAAACTCATTGCTGAAGAAATTTTTTAGCATTTTCACAAGTTCGCTCCTCGGATCCTTAGCATTGATAACTACCAAACTATTACTCCTGTAGTTATATTTATCATCAACGACTATAGCCTTAGCCCCATTTTTTATGGCCTCCGGAGCAAAATCTATTCCTCTGTTTGTCCTGCCGTCCAGAGCTACGAAGACGCTGCCGGGACCTATGGTCCTCGAGTCTGTCTCTATAGATAGGACTTCGAAATCTTTAAAATTAGCAGAATCGCTGTATGAATGTCCTAGTATTTCCGAAAAAAGCACTAATGCTCCGAACAAATCCAATGTGGCCGGATACTAAAGGTGCCAATGATTTTGTCAACGTACATATCCTATGTTGTACGGGGATTGATAGCCTTCCATATATACTAGCATACCAGTTTGAATCCCCAGTAGAATTCATTGAACAGCAGTGGTAGACTGTTGCAATAGCAACAGAGCATTTCTAGGGATTTGCCGAATTTTTTAGTCCTCCTGTTCAGTCTAGCCAGGTAATTTCTAATTCTCGAGTTTATGGATTCTATAAAGCAGGTTTTAGATTTATTGGCTATGTGTTCACTGCAGAGTTTGGCGTTTCTATCTTCTTCCACATTCTGTCTAGATACTTTTTGGGGATACATTTATTAGGGTTATATGAACTGTATATGAATAGTCTATAGACATCCAGCCCATCTGTGCACAGGTAATTTACATCATATCTTCTGGTTATTCTATGGTAGAGTCTAAAATATAATCACTTTAAATAATAAAAGTAAGGCTTTTGCTATTCAATAGTTTTTATCCCCTCTTGAACAACCCTCTATTAAAAGTAGTATATAACGGCTTTCTGGATAAAAACAAACTAACTACCCGAAAAATCTAACAAAATCTACACTTATAAATTTTTCTGAGATATTCAGGCCTCGAAAAATTTCTAGGTAGGTTTTGTAAAGGTTTTTCTGCTAGGCTTTACCCAGGGAATTTTCCCAAATGTGTTTCGGCTCGGATAACCATGAGCTATAAAATATTTTTTGTCTCGCATTTTTTAACCCCGTACCACTAGAATTTCTCAATCTCCACGATTTTATTTCTATTTTTGAACCCACCTATGACGTGAATCTGTGATTTTGGCACGGCATACTTGGCAGCGAGCAGTTCTATGAGCGCCTCATTAGCCTTGCCATCTACAGCCGGAGCACTGACTGCGATCTTGATCCGCTCTCCATATTCGCCGATAATACCTTCCCGTTTGGCCCTCGGAATAAGATGAATATGTTGGATAAACTTTGCCATTTTAGTCTATAGAGAAAATTTGAAA
Source organism: Rickettsiales bacterium (assembly GCA_031269065.1). Classification (GTDB taxonomy): domain Bacteria; phylum Pseudomonadota; class Alphaproteobacteria; order Rickettsiales; family UBA1997; genus CALXRO01. The sequence goes on along the minus strand of JAIRWJ010000040.1, from coordinate 976 downwards.
GATGAATATTTTTCAACGTTCATAGAACACTAGCAGTAAACTTTTTGCCCAGAATCTCTATTTCCAGCAGATCACCGGAAACAAGAGCAGTACTGCGAGTAACCACCTTTCCGGCCTTGCGCACAATTCCATAGCCCTGGCGGAGAATTTTTTCTCTATTGAAGGCTGACAGTCTCTGTTCCAGATTATCAAGGAGAGAAAGTCTATCATTAAAATTTCGGCCCAGCGTGCATCTTATTCCTTGGAAAATACTGTTTATTCTGGGCAAAAACCTTTCAAAAAGAGAAGTTATACTTTTAATAATTTTTCTAAAAATAAGGTCCACCCTTAGACTTACCTCTTTTTTCAAAGGACTCATAAAGCTAGCCACAGCCGTTGGGGTTGGCAACCTCAAATCAGACACATAGTCCGCTAGAGTCCAGTCAATCTCATGGCCTATAGCTGTTATCACCGGAATTCTGGAGCCAAATATTTCCCTGGCCAGAGGTTCACTGTTGAAACACATCAGATCCTCTACGGAGCCTCCTCCCCTTGTGATTACTATCACGTCTGTCGGTTCAGACCCGTTGAAATATCGAATGCCCATCATAATACTAGAGTCAGCATTTTGGCCTTGCACCAATGATGGATAGAGTGTTATGCTGTCTATAGGTAATCTATCCCTCAGACAAACTTCAATGTCTCTGATGGCCGCCCCATTTGGGGCTGTTATCAAACCAACCTTCCTAATTTTTTCCGGAATTGGCCTCTTCCGGTCAAACAGTCCTTCGGATTTTAGCTTTCTTTTTCTGTCCTCGATAATTCTCAGCAGAGCTCCAACCCCATGAGCTTCCCAACGTTCAGCTATCACCTGGAAGACAGATTTCTCTTTGTAGATAGTCATACGTCCTCGTACCAGAAGATTTAAACCATCTTCCAGTCTCAGTCCCGAGTTGGGACTTGAATTATGAAAAGACACAACATTCAGAGAAGCTTC
>JAIRWJ010000064.1 GCA_031269065.1 Rickettsiales bacterium | reverse complement strand
CTCTCTTCATAGTAAGATTCTCGGAATACGAACATAACTATGTCAGCATCCTGCTCGATGGAGCCAGACTCCCGGAGATCCGACAGCTGGGGCTTTTTATCCTCCCGCTGCTCCACTAGCCGAGAGAGTTGGGAAAGAGCTATAACAGGAATACTAAATTCCTTGGCAATAGCCTTAAGACCTTGAGTTATTTCAGAAATTTCCAGCACCCTGTTGTTTCGAGAACTTTCGTTTATACCCCTAATGAGTTGGAGATAGTCTATGACTAGAAAACCAGCATTTTCCTGTTTTACAAGCCTTCGCGCCCGCGTTCGGATGGAAGATATGGTCAGAGCCGGGGTGTCGTCTATGAACAATGGGACTTTGGATATCTTATCTGATTTTTCAACTATTTTACCGAATTCCTTTTCATTTATTTCTCCCTTTCTGAATTTATCAGTATTCAAGCCCGTCTCTATGGAAAGAATTTTCGCACTGATCTGACTAACTGGCATTTCTAGAGAGAAAAAGCCAACAGATTTTTTAGGAGCACCGCTGTTCTCAAATTCCTCTCTAAATTCCAGAGCTGCATTGTAGGCTATGTTTATAGCCAAGGTTGTCTTACCCATGGATGGTCTGCCGGCCAGAATGATCAGATCTGATTTCTGAAATCCACTTAGCATTCGGTCAAGGTCCGTGAACCCAGATGATATGCCACTCAGGTGGTTGTCTCTCTGTTTGGCTAATTTTATGTTCTGGATTGTTTCGGCGAGACTGTCAGCCATACCTATAAATCCCTTATTATATTCAATTTTGTTGTTTAGGTCGAATAATTTTTTTTCAGCCAGTTCTATCTGATCTTTGGCATTGTCACCACGCGCGTTGTTCGCGTAGACGGTACTAACTATTTCTTCTCCTATGACGGCCAGTCTCCTCCGAACAGCCAAATCCTGAACTAATCTGGCATAGCTCACAATATCTACTATACCACTACTAACACTCAAAAGGGTTGACAGGTAATTGCTGCCTCCCACCACCTGCAGGATCTCATTGGTGTCGAAGAAATTCTTAAGAGTCACACTATCTGCCACTATGGTTGACCTATGGATAACCTTTGATATATAGTTGTAAACCTCTCGATGGGCCAGTTCATAGAAGCAATCCTCCTGAAGACATTCACTGACCTTAGCGTGATAGTCGTTGTTCGATATTATTTTCCCAAGAATGATCTGTTCAGCCTCAATATTGTACAACCCCTTGTAATTCGAATCATTTTGCATAATTCTGCGCCATTTTGGTTGCTAATACTACAGATTTCATAAGCTTAAACACCATGAACACTAGTCAGCTATTTCTTTCAGAAGATCTTCCATGCTTTCCAGATCTATGTCTCCAGGATCTTGAATGCCGGTGTCATCCGTGGGGGGATCCTTAGTCAGATCTTCTATTTTTCCATCTAGCTTTTGTCTCTCTTCTGGCTTTCCCTTGGGTTTTTCCTTGGGTCCGGTAGAACTGTCCTCCTCCTTTATCAGGTCTCCAAATATCCTCTCCAGAATACCGACAAAAACACTCCCGTCCGGACTATTGAAGTACCGATAGGCGATAGAGTTTTCCAGCCAAAGAGGGTCACTGACGTTCGGACTCCGATAGAGTATGTTGATTGAGGCCAGCACTATCATTGAAATCAGTACACCCTTAAGAAGACCAAAAGCAAAACCCAGTGACCTATTCACCGAAGTTGGTATAAACTCCCCAATTTTGCTAACTATATAGTTATTAATAAGAGAAAGTAGAATGACAAAGAACACAAAGAGGACAGCATTGGAAACTATATCTAGAAGAAATGGGGTTGTTATTCTATTCCGCAGCAGCGACACGGCAATAGGTTTCGCCAGAGAGGTAAAGTAGAAGGAACCAAACCAGTTCAATATTGAAACGGTTTCTTTCAGAAAACCTCTAATCAGCCCAATCAGAGACAAGAACAATAGTATAAGAACAACACAGAGATCCAGGTTAAATTGGAAGATCATCTACAAAAATCCTCGCCCACTTTTAGTTTAAGAAAAAGCCAAAGATGGCTCTCTCAATTTCGAAGAGCTACCATCAAACATTCCTCAGCTGAACTGTCAGATTTTTACCCATTTCAAAAACAATTGCAACCTCCTTATACTTCTTGTAGTTCTTCTTCATAATTTTCATTGCGGTCTCAAGATTTTTGCTCCAGTCATCAGCTATATCAGCCAAAATTGGTGTAGTATTCCAAACCAGATGTTGGTTATTTTTCAGATTTTCACTGCTAGTAAATGAAAAGATTGGAAGATTGATCCTTGCTCCGGCAACACTGTTAAGATGTTCGGTCTTATTACTAATAACCACAATTGCATCGACCTTATTCGTATAGTTTGCCAACATACGGATAATACCTTCATCTGAAAAATCCCTGCAACAGCAGCAGTTGAGTAATAGAGAACCATTCTTTTTTTTATTCTCAAAAATTTCTTCCTCTGTATCTGTGGCAATTCTTGCCATAATCTTTATGGTATTAACCGGATAGTTACCCTTTGCAGTTTCGTCGGATGTCATCACAGCATCAGCCTGCTCAAAGACAGCATTGGCCACATCTGACACCTCGGCTCTGGTTGGTCTTATGTTTTCAACCATAGATAGCAGCATCTGCGTTGCGACTATGACAGGCTTCTTATGAATCCGACATAACGCCATAATTTTCTTCTGAATTGTTGGAACCTTGGAAAACTGTACTTCACAGGCCAGATCACCCCGAGCAACCATAATTCCATCGCTTTCCTTCACAATATTCTCGAGATTTTGAGTAGATTCAAAATTCTCGATCTTCGCTATTATATGGATATCCCTATGACCTTTTGATCTACAATATTCTTTCACCTTTCTGATATCATCACTTGTTCTGACAAAGGATAGAGCAATCATGTCCAAATTCTTTTCTAGACCAAAGTCTATATCCCTCCAGTCTTGTTCAGTCACAGTTGGCAGAGATACAGACTTACCAAACAGATTTATGTGTCTTTTCGTAGTAATAGGAGCTTCTCCATCTATAACTTCAAAAAAGACATCGATGCCACTTTTCTTAACCGCTCTGGCCTGCATTGCACCACTATCGAGAACTATGACATCTCCCACATCAACATCATTGATAAAACCGCCATAGTTCACACTTATCTTGCCGGTATCCTCATAGACACCCTTTTCCGTCGTCAGTATAAACGAATCACCAACCTTCAGATATAGTTTATCTCTTATCTCTCCGGTTCTGATCTCCGGACCCTTGGTATCCAGCATTATGGCTCCTGGCACATTCGCACTTCTTATAGTATCTATCTCTACCGCATGCGATTCGTGGTTTCCATGGGAAAAATTCAACCTGAAAATATCTACGCCAGCCCTTGACAGCTCCTCTATAATTTCCCTAGAGGCAGATTTTGGCCCTATAGTCGCAACAATTTTAGTCCTCTTCATAGTTCTCCACTGCGTTATTACGTTACTAACTAAAAATCCTTTGGAAAAGGTAACACACTACATTTATATTCAGTCCTTGTCACTTTATTTTTTTATTCAAATTTCTTAGTTTTCTGGCAGCCGTGTTTTTCTTGATAACTCCCTTCGAAACTCCTTTCATCAGCTCCGACTCAAACTTGACGAAGGCAACCCTTGCCGCAACCCTATCACCTGTAACTACGATTTCTCTTGCTTTTCTCAGGTAGGTTGTAATCTTACTTTTTCTAGATTTATTTACAGCAGTCCTCCTAGCCGTAACCCTAATATTTTTCTTAGTCGTTAATGTATGCGCCATTTATAAATTTCTAAATTCTTCATTAACACGAATACACCACAGGCTAAACAATAGTTTTTATAAAGCAATATGCGTGACAGAATCTATGAAGTGGTTGTTTTTTTAAAAAATATTGGTATCCTTTTCATAGAGGGCGGTTATGGTGAAATTGGTATACACGCAATGTTGAGGTCGTTGTCTCGAAAGAGGTGGAGGTTCAAGTCCTCTTAACCGCACCACTCCAAGATATGGCCGTTGGCCCCCGGTTATGAAATATCAGTTCAGCGGCAGAGCATCCCCCAGACAATTGGCGTAGCCAAAAATATGTAGAAGGTCAGTGTATCTTC
>JAIRWJ010000029.1 GCA_031269065.1 Rickettsiales bacterium | reverse complement strand
CATTTCTTCTATTTCCTCCTCATCTATCTTTTCTCTATTCTTATTTTTCTCTTTTCTCCTTTCCTTTCTCTCCTCCTTCTCTTTTTTCTTCTTCTCTTCTTCTTTCTTCTCTTCTTCTTTCTTTCTATTTTCTTCTGCTCCTTTTTTTTCATCATTTTCTCGTCCTTTTTCCGCTAACTCCTCCTCCTGTAATTCCATTCTTTCCTCCCCCAGTCCTTTTTCATGTTTATGGGTTTTCTCTCCACTATCCAGCTGCTCGTCTGTGTCAAATTGCTCTGTAGAACTCTTCAAAACAGTCTGTAAAATTCTTACCAACACTTTGTGTTTCTTAAGAGTCAAATTTATCGAATTCATACTGTCCACATGCAATATATCCCCACGTTCCAGTGTTAGTATCCATTCAGGGTCAGTCCAATGGCCCAGGATAGGCACTATGCACTGTTGGCAAAAGTCAAATACCAATGATCTAATTTCAACACTAAAATTGAATTGCTTCCTGAACAAAACTATATCCTGGACAAGACCAAAAAGCCATTCCAAATTACTAGAGCTTGGAGTCCTGTTCTTGAGTATCGAGTAAAATCTGACCAGGGCACTACTATCCCTCTCGGTGACACGACTAGTTTTCATTATAGAAACCAGACATACAACGGAATCCGTAAATTTCCCAATAATTCGAGACAATTTTTCCAGTGACACAGTCTTGCCCTCTGTGTTTTTATTGAAAAATCTCTCAAGTGTCCGGCGCACATTTTTTTTACCAAAAAATCCACTGTAGCTATAAGAATACACTTCTACACCTAAACTAGCCGTGTCCTCGTTCGTAATCAGACCGTCGGATTCCAAAATACTGGCCACTTCATCCATCCAAACGGGTCTGTGCAAATTGTATTTTGTAATAAGACTCGAATATGAACTCTCAATCTTGATCAATAATTTGACAAAAATACCAGTGGAGACTGAATCTGAGCCTTCTAGCAATTCAGTGGCAAATTCAAAAATCCAGTAAACTATATCATCGAACTCTGGCCTATTGGAGCCGATATTTAACATCCCAGCGTAAAGGACAAACCATTCATGTACATTTAAAGCTTTTTCAGTATACTTTGGACTTTTTTTAGGATCTGCTAACGCTATTTTTCCACAATATTTTATTATTTCGTTCATATTGGACAATTCAGCAATAATGTCATCTAAAAATTTCCCCATATAATCCACATCTTTGTCAGATGCTTTAGTTTTAAAATCGTTTGGAAGAATTTTTTGGAAAAGATTTAACATATATATTTTTAGTGTCTGAGTATCCCTAACAAGGATATTATGAATAGGTTCACTCTCCATAACCGAGCTCCAGCCAGAACCACCCTTCTTCAATAGACTGCACAATTTTGTTAGTTCATTGTCTTCGGTACTCAAACCCATATTAGCCTTGAACAGCACTTTAAATGAACTAGTAAGCCATTCAAGAACTTCACTATCCAAGTTGTTCTGCACAAAAAAGGCATAGGACGTAAGCGTTTTCATATGATATTCATACAATTTGTCTATAAGCAGTACATTGATGCTCGTGCTAAGCTTGTCTCGTATATTTAAACAGATGCTGGATAACCATGTAATTATACCCTTTAGGCCGTTCCGATTTGATCCTGATAAACTGGATGTATTCAGGTATAAGTTGATAATAATATCAACTTCTTCAACAATTTTTGCTATTTCTGTATCTATAATTGGTTTGATTGGCTCCAAGCCGTACAATGTCTTCCTAATGTAGAAAAGTTCGTCTACAACAGGATTTACAGTACTTTCCACATCATCATCGTACAGTATATGCGGTATTTTCCCTTTAGAAATAAACCTGTTTATAATATCAAGGCGTAATTCATCCTTAATTTTGGCTATCTTATCTTTTTCTATCTTTGAATTCTCTTTATCTCGCGAGGCGACCTGGAATTGTCTTTTCATATCCAGAAACTCTTTTCTCAGATCTGTGTGTATAAAGAATCCTCGTCTCTCCTCAACTAGATTTAGCACCTCCAGACTGCGTTTATAGCCCGATTTTGGTCCAAGAATTAGTATCCAGCTAGGTGCCTCGCTTAGATACCTTAGAGAGAATATTGCATAATTAACAGAAATAATACGTAGCAATGTCATAAGATCCGTTTCTTCCTCTTTGCTGCCGTAAGTATCATTAGTTCCAGCAGAACTAAAGTCATCAATAACCTTCGTAGTCAACCATTCTGGATTGGTAATTGAAACTGAACCTAGGATCTTACTCAGGTTGTTCATACATTCCGTATTTTTGCTCATAAATAGACCTAGAATATAGATAAACTTTTTTAGCCAGTTCAAATCGTCAGAATTAGGAAATGTATTTTTCAAAATACTCGAAAAACAAAAGTAAAGATTGATATCAAATAATGACAAACTACTCTCTAATTTGTAAACCAGAGTGGCGAGTAACTCCACAAACCTCCTAATTTTGCGACCTTCCATTATAGTAATGTTAAGTGTTGGGTTTTTACTGAGATTTTCCATCACAAACTTTAGCATACTGGCTCCGCTAAAACGACTCAGTGGATTCAGAGCTACCGACGAACCTACCTCTGAAGGGATGTCTAAATCAGTGTATTCCAGTTGTATATCCGATGCCCCTCCAAGCTCCAGATATTTTCCGACAAATTTCAGGTACAGAGAAAACATATTTACTTTGTACTTTTGTACTATCCTACTTTTTGGATTTATATCCATTCGTTCTATCGCTTTAGCGGTAGTGCCAAGAATATTAATCAATTTTTTTAACTTAAATTCAGAGTTCAGCGCTTTATCTGTAGTCACTATGTTTATTTTACCGAAAATATCTAGCATCGCCACTATATGTGCCCATATTGGAGTCCCAAAAATGCCTCCATGACCAGTTTCTTCCCAAATCTTCGCTGTGGGTCTCGAGTTTTGAGCTGGCTCCAGCGATTTTATCTTGACAGCGGAGCCTAAAAATACAATTGGAGTTGCTAGTGTATCATTTCTATAATGACGTTCTGGGTTCTTTGTTGACTCCGGAAGTTCTGGTTCAATAGCAGCAATCAGAAGCACAATTGATGTTGCCAGTGCATCATACCCGATATGATCATAGGACATGATTTGTCTTACAAAGAGGATATGGTAAATCAAATCCAATATTTTTAACCTAATTCTCTCAAGATCAATTTCACTCCGAACACCACTGGTCTTTTCGGTCCCAGTGTCGCCGATTCCCGACAGATCAGTAACTTCCGGATTTTTGTCTTTTTTCTTTCTCTTCGATTTCTTACCCGATTCTGTTGAAATTGATAAAATCTGTCCTGACTCACCAAAAAATATGCTCGGCCTTTGCTCTCCAATGGTTAACAATATTGTTATCTGATCTTTCGAAAGAAATTTTCGACCCATTCTATTTGCTATCATAGTCGAGTAAAAGAGATGAGCTATATTTTCCACCCATTCAAGCCTGAACCCTGGAGTCATCCCTAAAGAATCTATGGAGAAAATAAGCACCTGTAGTAAGCCGTTTCTTAGATAATCTTTCTGTAAAATTTCTCCTTCAGATCCTAACAGACTAGTATATACGTAGCTAAGCCAGTGAATTAGCGGACCCAGTTCCCCGTGACCAAACTCGGACTTACCGCCATCTACTTTTTCCAATAGCCACATGACCTCGAAAGACAATTTGCTGATAACTTCCAATTCTTCTGTAGACTTTCCTGGAATTGTTTTTGGATCTAACAAATAACTAACTACAAACTCGAATTCGTCCATAATAATTTTCGCTATAGTGCGTAGTTTTTGCTCACCGTGGGATTTTATGAAAATACTGCTCAAGATAGAAAATACCCGATTTTCGGTCCTTTCTAGGAATGCAGTACACCTTTTAAGATTTTTACTAATTTCGCTTTCCTTCCTGGCAGCACTAGGTGATTTATGATTAGCCGATGCGGGACCAGCCTTGGTCTTACCAACACTATTTGGTTCTTTTGCTTTTTCTGCGAACTTCATTCCAGACAATGTCGGTTCTCCAACACTCTGAGAAACTGAATTTAGCTGTCCCTTCAAATCCAAAAGCTCCTTTGGAGTCAGCATCATGGGTAATTGCCTCCCATATGTTTTTTTGTACATTCTCAGAAAAGTGTGCAAAATAAACAGGTTCAGACCATTTATTGGTTTCCTGGGAGGCGATACGCTCTCGGGTCTACCTTCATAATAGTAGTCGATAAATATTTGGTTCATTGCGAGAACGCTTTGTCGAACATCCAAGATTTCTGGCATATTACCATAGGGAACACGCGCTGGACATTTCTCCATTTCTACGCACATGTCATCAATCTCAAAAATAAGTTTCTCCAACCAGTCCAAAGTGTCGTTAGAATCTAGAATATAACTTTTCAATAGTGCATGAAATCGAGAATTAAAGATGTCATTAGACGTTAAGGGATTATTTTTCAGGAGGGAAATTAAATGCTCAATTGATTGTGCAAACAGCTCCAAATTAAGAATTTCATATGCCATAGGCTCAATTTTCAACACATTCCCTAAGAATCTAAGAATACGGTCACGTATATTTTCTGCGCAAAGAGGTCCCAATGTATCCAACGGAACCGGCAATGCTTCTATGTTCAAACCGTGGGAAGCGATGTCCAAATTCTCAGTATCCAAATAACCAATAAACAAATCACCCAAAACAATTTTAACGTGCTCCATACCTATTTTCTGTCCAATCAATTTTAAAAAATTCTCAGAAAATGAAGTAGCATTCCCATTTCTGTACAAATACTTCATAGCAAAAAGCATATAAAATCTAAGTACGTTGGACAGATATTTTCTCTTACTATAAGCCAAATGTTCGTCTAGCTCAGATATGCTGCAAAAGATGAGAAAAAGACTGTGCAGAAAATTGTTTAGAGCAGCAAGTGGGTTTGACAATGTCGGACTATTAGCCCAAATCATATTGTTCAGCTCATCCAGACTATCCATTAGTTTTCCAAAATCACTATTAATGCCGGCTAATTTCTGTCTAAAGGTGGCCTCCGTCCCGAAACCACTGCTGTCAGCGTTCTGTCCAGTTCCATCGGGTTCTGTTCCTGTTCTGGGAGCTACATCTAATTTCGACAGCATTATTTTTATGGCAGATATAAAATATACAATTCGATGTACAATCGGAGCACATGTGGTCATCCGCTCAAATCCTGAGTTAGCATATACGTAAGTAGAAATATGACTCCACTCCAGATTTTCTCTTACTAGAACACAAATTATAACATTAATAAGCTTTAATACGGTCTCTTTACTTCTTTTATTTCTTGTAACATCTAGCTCTATAAGTTTGTCATCTTCCTTTTCTTTTTTCCGATCCCTAAATTTCTTTTCCAACTCAGCCAGCTTTTTCTTTGTTTCTTCGCGAATGTTTTTTCGCCAATCATTTTCTTCTGGTTTTGCCGGACTATGCGAGACCACGTCATTCAAATTCACGGAACTAGGTAATTTTGTAGACAATAATGGTTTTGAAGATGCACGCGACGTCTCGGCCAGTTTCTTCATATATTTCTCACCATCCGTCGCATTTTTATTACTGAGTAATCTTGCGGATGATAATGATTTTGAAGATGCACGCGACATCTCGACCAGTCTTATACGCTCCTCATCACTCATCGCGTTTTCACTGAGAATAGATTCGATAATAGATTTAAGAGAACTAGCAAGCATATCAAACAAATCCGGTACATCCCTTTTGCCGATTTTGACAAAATTTTTGTATGCCTCATATGTGCTCGAGTATAGCCTTTCTACCGAACCAATTGTTAAAATAAAATCATCAAAGTTGGCGACTGTGCAAATGACCAACTCATGGCAGGCTAGACCGATTTCCAAAATAAAATCATCCAGCCAATCCAAGTCTCTAAATCCTTGGTGCATATCTCTAAGCAATTCACGGAGCCTAGTAATATGCGGCGTAGGTTCAGCAGTATGGTCTCTTCTATCAAATTCTAAGTTCACGGAAGAAATCATAATGGCCACTAACCTTGCGAGCTCTCCAATGCTCTTCATCTCCTCTGCTGAGATTTTTTTATTAAGAAACTTCACAATGAGCTCTAAAATGTCTTTTTCTAAGACTTGCGCATCTTTTCTATGGTCGCCGGAATTATCTCTGGGACTACCTTGCTTTTTGCCACCGAGGGATGACGCTAGAACAGTCCCCCTATAGTTAATGGATATAGGTAAGGTCAGAGATAAAAATAATAAGGAAAAAGTTGCAAAAATTCTATTTCTCGTACTCATATGTTTTCTATTTTCATGACTAAACAAATTCCGAATAACTGTCGCAAATTTCCTCCACAGTGAGTTTGCGGATGGGCATCTTCTTCATAAAGCTAAAAACATCTGAGACATCTGTATATCTAGATTATTTCCCGCCGCCTGTTTTGGCCTGAATATCTGCAGAAGTACCGATGAAAAACGTTCTAGGACATTCATATTCATTTTTATCATTA
>JAIRWJ010000095.1 GCA_031269065.1 Rickettsiales bacterium | reverse complement strand
GCACTCAATATAGACTCCCCTTATCCGGCAGTCAAAGAGCTCGGAAGAGTGATGGGCTTCAATGAGAGTGTGGTGAGAAGAAGTCTTTTCAAAGTGGATCGCCTGACATCTAAGAGTTTTGATCTGGTAGTCTCTGAGAATGCTAAGGATTACAAGAGTCATACTAACAAGGTTGCGGAGGCTAGCCAAGAAAATGATGAGAAATAGAAATAAAAATTACAAAAATAATAACAGATTTGACGGTGAGGTGGACCAGGAAGGATACATAAGAATATCTCTGGTTAATCAGGGCGTAGCTATACGCCGAAGGAGGACTTGTCCCCTAAAGGATGTGCCTGACGATGAGGTCAGTTATAAAAATCTGAAGCTTCTGAATAGATATATCTCGGATAGAGGTAAGATAATACCAAGCAGAATATCCGGGGTTTCTGTCAAAAAGCAGAAGAGGCTGTCCGAGGCTATTAAGAGAGCAAGGAATCTCGCTCTACTGTCATTCATATCCAGAAGCGAAATCACTAACTAGGAGGAATTATGAAAGTTATTTTAACTTCAAGAATAAAAACACTGGGAAATGTTGGAGATATCAAGACAGTGGCCGATGGGTATGGTAGGAATTATCTAGTTCCCAGGAAATTGGCTATAGTCTATTCTGAGTCCAACTATAGACTTTTTGAAGATAAGAGAAAACTTGTAGAGGTCGAAAATCTCATAAACTTCAGGAAGGCGGAGGAGTTAAGAGAAAAAATAGAGAAAGAGGACCTGGTCATGGTCGCAAATGCCGGAGAGAATGATAGACTCTACGGTTCGGTAAATGCCACAACCATAGCGAACTTCGTCAACGATCTGGTATGTGGCGAGAGATATCTCAGTAAGGGCAATCTGTCCACAAAAAAACCGATAAGAACGCTGGGCAAGTTTATGGTAGAATTTAATCTGCATCCGGACATTTCTTTCCAGAAAGAACTAACAATAGTTAGAGTGAAAGAGGATGCTAAGGAAAGCTCTGACGAGAGAAAAAATTTAGGATAATAGGTTTATCGGATCGATCCACTCCAAGACCTCCATGTGGCGAAGCCCTAGGGGGACCTCTTGGGGCGGTGGGTTGATCGCGACCATGCAGGAGTAGGATGTTTGAAATAAGTCTTGTGCTATATGTCGTCACCAAAGTCTTCTTTGAATTTAGCCGTCGGTCTATCAGGCCAATTGTCCAGTGAAGTTAGTTTGCTGAGAAAAAACACAATACAGAGAGAGCTCTTTGGCAAAATTAGCCAGTCCCATCCGAAACAGTCCATATTGCTTTTAATAAAATGATCGCCTAACCTGTACATCACAGTGTCGGCCCATTTAGCCCAGATAGCTCAGTCGGTAGAGCAAAGGACTGAAAATCCTTGTGTGGGCAGTTCGATTCTGCCTCTGGGCACCAGCCTGTCCCTCGGATCATGTTTTATCTGAGAAATAATGGTATTATATTTCCTTTTCTGCTTTTGGAAATGCGAACACTGCTGCTGTTGATTTTAAACCAGCAGTTCCTATCATCCTAAAAAATCTTATGATAATGTCCTCTAAGCAAATAAAGACTCTAGTTCTTCCGGTGGGAGGTCTGGGTACAAGGTTTCTTCCGGCTACAAAAGCCATTCCAAAGGAAATGTTACCGGTGGCTGAGAAGCCATTGGTGCAATATGCTTTTGAGGAAGCCATAGAGGCTGGTATAGAAAAGTTTATCTTTGTGACTGGCAGGAACAAGAACTCAATAGAAGATCATTTTGATAATGCCTTTGAGTTGGAAAAAGTCTTGGACGATAAGAATAAGACGGAGCTACTAGAAAAAACCATGGGTTGGATGCCCAGAGCTGGTCAGATAGTCTTTCTTCGGCAACAAAGACCTCTTGGTCTGGGCCACGCTGTGCTCTGTGCTGAAAAGTTTGTTAGTGATGAAGCATTTGCAGTCTGTCTAGCAGATGATATGGACTATGGGGAGGGCGAAAATTTTCTCGGAAAGATGATTGAGCTAGCTAAAAAAGAAAATTCCAGTGTACTGGGTGTGACCGAGGTACTGAATGAGGATGTGAGTAAATACGGCATCGTTGGCATCAGTGAGGCTTTTGGAGATATTTTGAGGATAAACAACATTGTTGAAAAACCTTCAATAGCAGAAGCTCCGTCAAGGTTTGCCAGTGTGGGCAAATATGTACTAAATTCAAGTATTTTCGGATATCTGAAAAAGCTGAAACCCGGAGTGAGCTCTGAGATACAGCTCACAGATGGGATAAAGATGTCTTTGGACAGTGGAGAATCCTATGATGGTCTGGTTTTCCGAGGCAACAGATTCGACTGCGGAAGTGTGCTGGGCTACCTGGAGGCAAATATACACTATGCTCTGAGGAATAAAAAAATAGAAAAGGATGTCAAAAGGATCATCGATAGATTCTATAGAGAGGTAAACAATGGATAGCAAGGTGAGGATAAGGGGACTCAAAAAATCATTCGAAGGGAGAGTTGTTCTGGATGAGCTTGATCTCGATATATTCGAGAAAGAGTCGCTGGTCATACTCGGCAAATCCGGAACCGGCAAGTCCGTTCTTATCAAAAATATATCCACTCTTATGGCGCCGGATAGTGGCAGCATAAGGATAGATGGAGAAGAGATAACAGATCTAGGAGAATCAAAGAGGTTTTTGCTGATGGATAGATTCGGATTTCTATTCCAAAATGGAGCATTGTTCGATTCTATGAGTATTTGGGAAAATATAGCCTTCAAGCTTCTTTTCAATAGAAGGATAGGTAAAAGAGAAGCCAAAAAAATAGCCCTAGAAAAATTAAGAATCGTGAATCTGGACGAAAATGTGGCTGAGCTCTATCCCAATGAATTGTCTGGTGGTATGCAGAAAAGAGTTGCCATTGCAAGAGCCATTGTATGTGATCCTGAGATCATATTTTTTGATGAGCCGACAACAGGCCTTGATCCAGTGACAGCAAACAAGATTAACTACCTGATTCTAAAAACTATCGAGCTAACTGGCGCTACAGCTATAACCATAACCCATGATGTGCATTCGGCGGAACTCATATCCACAAGAATTGTACTCCTAGAGGATGGTAAAATACGCTGGGAGGGTAATAAATATAATCTGCACGGATCCAGTGACCTGCGAATAGATAATTTTATCAATGGAACCGAGTGAAGCTAAGCATATTCAATCTCAGTCTGGAGGAATTGGAAAATATCATAGTCAATAACTATCGGGCGAAGCCATTTGTAGCCAAGCAAATTTGGAGTTGGCTTTACTGCAAGGGCTCCAAAGATTTTGACACTATGACTAATATTTTGAAGAATCTAAAGAATGAGATCTCTGAACACTACAGTTGCCAAAGACCGTTATTGGTAGATAGTCAACTGTCTGAAGATGGCACGGAGAAGTGGCTGCTGGAGCTAGGCGATGGCCAGAGAATTGAACTTGTTTATATTCCCTGGGACGATAGAGGAACTCTTTGTCTATCCTCCCAGATTGGGTGTGCTATGGGTTGTAGATTTTGTAACACCGGAGATCAGGGATTTGTCAGAAATTTGGAAACGTTTGAGATAGTGCAGCAGGTTGTTCTAGCAAGAGACCTGCTAGACGAATGGAATAACAGAGCCATAGGAAAGGGAAGAAAAATAACAAACATTGTTCTTATGGGTATGGGGGAACCACTCCTTAACTACGAGAATGTTATGAAAGCCATGAAGATAGTAAATGATAGAAATGGCATAGCCTTCTCAAACAGGAGAATAACACTATCTACCTGTGGAATAGTACCTAAAATATATAACTTTGCCGAGGACAACCTGAAACTGAATCTGGCTCTATCACTCCATGCCACCACTAATGAACTAAGGAAAAAAATGATGCCTATAGCCGAGAAATATTCTCTAGAGGAGCTTATGGAGGCCTGTAGTCACTATAGTCGAAGTGCCGGCCATCGGCGCGTCACCTTCGAGTATATAATGATTGAGGATTTAAACGATAGAATCGAGGATGCCAAAAGACTCCTAGCTCTTGTGAAGGAACACAACATACCTGCAAAATTCAATCTCATTCCATTTAATTCGTGGAAGTCATGCAAACTCGACTGTCGACCCTCCAGCAGCACCCGTATAAAAAGGTTTGCCGAATGCCTGACCACTGCAGGCTATCCCTGTCCTATCAGACTTTCCCGAGGCCAAGACATCATGGCAGCCTGTGGCCAGCTCAGAGGCCAGAAAAAGACAACATCGAGCGCCCACTAGTTCCAGAAAAACAAAAAATATGGATAAATAGGGAGCTACCTAGCAATTGTTGCTACATCAAGTACCTCGTCTGCTTCTTTATTTTCTGTCTTTGGTTGGGCCGTTGTTCGTGCACTGACTATGACCACGGTACCGTGAATGCCTTACCGGCGGACTCAGAGCAGAGGTTAGTAGAGATGGTTAACATGTGCATTGATTTACTGCTTATTATAGATATTTATTCTTCTTTTGAGTTTAGACTATCTCTCCTAGAGGAAATTCTTTCCATCTCTCGGGTTTCGAAGAAACTCGGGGGAGGGCCAGGGTGGGGGTACTAAACTTTTTTATGAAAAACTATTGAAAAAATATTTATTACTATTATCCTAATAAAAGTCGTTTTTCATAAAATATGAGGCATTATGTTCAGCTTTTTAGAAAATATCTACAGTTTTAATAAAGATTATTCATCATTAAAATCAAAAACCAAAGTCAGTGGAAGACACCTTATAGGCATTTGTCTCCTACTACTATGGTTTGGTTCTGGTGCGGCTGGTGCTTCGAGTATTACAAAGATTTCCGGAGAGCAGAATACTAAACTTGTAATCTCCGATGGTCAAACTATAGAAAACGAGGGCTCTGTATCATTCAAGAATATAAGATCTATGGGCCAGAAAGGAGGTGCTATTTTTGTAAGTTCCGGAGGAACACTGAACCTCGACAGTGGAAATGGGGGTTCAGAGGGAGCTATAGTGTTCCAAGGCAATTCCGCTGCATATGGTGGAGCGATCTCTGTGGATGCGGACGCTATGGCCGTCCTGAGAGGAACTGTAAGGTTTGAAGATAACACTGCCCCCACCTACTATTATGGAGGTGCTATTTTTGTAGGTTCCGGAGGAACACTGAACCTCGACAGTGGAAATGGGGGTTCAGAGGGAGCTATAGTGTTCCAAGGCAATTTCGCTAAATCTGGTGGAGCGATCTACGTGAAGGAGAACGCTATGGCTATCCTGAGAGGAACTGTAAGGTTTGAAGATAACACTGCCCCCACCCCATATTATGGAGGTGCTATCTATAATGATGGAACTCTGAACTTTATTTTGGGAGCCAGTGACCATGTTATATTTTCCAACGCTAGCACTCAGAGTGCCTATTCAAATTACAATGGTATTCGTAATCAGGGTGATATGGCAATAGAGGGTGTTTCTGGCAGCCTCTTCAGACTTGGGAGAGTTTTAGTTGAGGGAACTGGAAAATTTCTTATTAAAGGTGGATTGGAACTGAGTCTTTTTGGTAAGATTCTTCAAAAGACTATTACATTTGAAGACAACCCAACTCTCCAGCTCATGGTGTGGTCATGGGATAATATCGGCCAAATGTCCATTTCATCGAAAGGCACAATAGCCGGCAGTGCCAATATCACAGTGGCTATGGTGGAGGATGTTGAACACTTTTTTGGTGACAAGCAGTTTGACTATCTTGAATATGTAGCTGGGGTGAATGTCGATTCGTTCCAGCCTACTCTGGACCAGGATATGATCGAACATGGTAGAGCGGAATACGGTGTATCTCTTGGAAACAGCTCGCTCTCAAGAGAAATTGTTCTCCAGGGCTATGCAGATTTGACCGGGAATGTCAGTGAAAGGTTTATAGTAGGGGAGGGTCAGACAAGAAAAATCTACGATGCTAATTTTGAGAATATAGACAATGGAGCTGTGGATGGCAGTGGCGGAGCTCTGGAGATCGAGGCTGGTGCCACAGCTCTGCTATGGGGTAGTATAGCATTTAGAAATAATATTGGAGGGGTGGGAGCCATAAAGATTTCTGAAAATGGAACTCTTAGAATATATCTGGAAAATGTTGATGATCTGGTGGAATTTGAAAACAACAGAATTGGCAGTGCCGAAGGTGATCTACTGGATATCAGTAATGGGGGTAAAATAGTCGTGGAGAAGGGAACAGTGAGGTTCCCCGATGGTGGTATTGCCGGCGATGGCACTCTGGTCCTGGGTAACTCCTCTGTCCTGTCACTCGATGGTTCTGCCACTGTGAACTTTGGGGATGGCGCAGGACTTATTCTTAATATAGGGTCCTTTGACAGTACTATAGACGATGCCGATGATGACAGAGCCACTAGAGGAGGCAGCGGGGGAATACTCAACGTTCAGGGTGGAGGTTCTCTGGTCGGCTCTCCGGAGATAGGTACGATTCCGTCCCAGAATCTACTGGAGGAACTGTTTAATCTGGCTACAGGCACGACCAGACAGTATAAATACCTATATGCCTCACTGTCAGATCTAGCCGATTTCACCCCCAGGCTTTCCAGAGAAATCGAACTTCTCAGTCACAATGGGGAAGAGCTTAGAGTTAGAACTAGCTTTCTTGACACAGAAACTGGTACGCCGGACTACAGAGTCATTGGTTTTAAATGTCTACCGAAAGTTATCTCGGGAGAGCAGAGATTTAGACTTGAAATCCCCGATGGTCAAACCGTAGAAAACGAAGGTTCTGTGTCATTCAGGAATATAAGTTCTCCGGGCCGGAACGGAGGTGCCATTTCGGTAGAGTCCGGAGGAACACTGAACTTAGACAGCGAAGCCGTGGGCCCAGAGGGAACTATAGTGTTCCAAAATAACTATGCCGGAAGTAGGGGTGGAGCAATTTATGTGGGTAGCAATGCCGCAGCCACTATAAGAGGAAATATAAAGTTTGAGAATAATACTGCCCCATATAATGATGGAGGAGCTATTTATGTAGGTTCCGGAGGAACATTAGAATTTGATAGTGGTTCGGAGGGAACTATTTTATTCAAAGGTAACTCTGATTATCGCAGTGGAGCAATTTATGTGAGTAGCAATGCCACAGCCACCCTAAAAGGAAATATAAAATTTTTTAAAAATACCATTCGTAATAAAGGTACTCTGGAGTTTATTTTGGAAACTGGTAACCAGATAGAATTCCAAAATACAGAATTTTATGATATTTATGATGACGGTGCTATGCACCTAAATTGTGTGGCCGGTGGTGTTATCAAATTCTCCCGAGGTATAGGAATAATGAGTTTTCTAGATTATGATTATCCAACAGAGGAGCCTTAGTCTAGAAACCATAGATCTCCAAGTATAAATATTCCCCAACATTGAGATTGCGTATCATGGTACCAAATCCATAGCATAGTAGGAAATTATAGCGTAACTAGCATTACGGATCCATTCCGAGTAAAGCCAGGAAGCGCTAGGATTATCCAAAATACTTTGACCTTCATCCCACCAGACTTGGACAACAAATATCCGGAGTTGCTAGTTTCTCC
This sequence comes from Rickettsiales bacterium, assembly GCA_031269065.1. GTDB lineage: Bacteria > Pseudomonadota > Alphaproteobacteria > Rickettsiales > UBA1997 > CALXRO01. The sequence continues at coordinate 418 of JAIRWJ010000095.1, read as the reverse complement.
CGAAGAGGGAATTGAAGCAAAAGAAGGAGCTCTGTGGAAATAGCTGGTTCACCAAGAGTCCTGCTATAAATGACCTCAGAAAAGACGGGAACTTATAGGTGGCAGCGAACATACAACTTATAGATATGTTATTCTGCTATCCAGTGGTTCCTCCTACACCCTTACACATGGCAACTACACTCCATAGCTGATTCCCAGATGAAACATGGTTCTGTTTTCTCTTAGATATTCCGGTGTCAATAGAGCTATACATAGTTTGATTCTATGATCTGCAGTCTACCTCTTTCTCCGCTGGACCTCTTTTAATCTAAGAATTCCTCGCACTTTAGTGCGGGGTAGCTATGTGTTTTCTCGTCAAGTGCTAATATCTTTGTTGTTTTCTAGAATTTGTTGTGTTTTTTTATAGGTACTATATGAA
>JAIRWJ010000023.1 GCA_031269065.1 Rickettsiales bacterium | reverse complement strand
AGGAGTCTGCATGGTGTATGTCCACCGTATTGCCTCCAGTTTTTATGAATCTAACGGAGTCATTGGCCATCGGTAGCAGAATTGATAACATCCCCTCTTTATCTTTCAGATCTATCACCCCTCTACCATCATTTTTGATGACACTAAAAACAGCCGATCCCACAATGTAGGCCTCTCCATTATCTCTAATCTCTATAGCTCCCTTTTCCAAGAATTTGAGGTGAACCGGTTCCAGACTTCCCTTACTGGTTAATATCTTACCCTCTTCGACAACTAGCTTCTTCCTCTGCAGTCCAGAGATAACGTCCGTGTCTTTCTTAAATGTGAATTCGAGGGTATCTCTTGCATAGACATTATAAGTATCTTCCACATCTCCGCCTCTGAATGCTATGGAGTAGCCATAGTCACTCCCCATATAGGGTAGAAGCTCTGGTCTGTATTCTCTTCCCTCTCCGGCACCGTTGCCAGCGTATATATACATATGCTCCTCCTTTGTTCCCGCATCATAGTGGCCAGCGGGAATTTTAGGGTTTATATACAAATCTCCCCATATATTTCTGTCAGTATTGACCACGCTAGCAAAAATAACGGCTCCCGCACCTCTTCTGTGAGATGGCCTTGTAGCCTCTATGTTCCTATCAAATTCCTCTATGGAGAGAGTAATAATTGGATTACCAATAAATTCTATGCTACCCTCTTGTATCACAGAAGGGCCAATATTTACCTCCCCTGGGCCAAATATTTTTAGTGTTCCATCATCCTCACCGCTATGTATCCCCTTATCACTGAATTTTATCTTTGTACCTCTGCCGATCCTAATCACTAGGTCCCCCCCATTTCTTATGTCATAGTCAGCCAGGGTATTTCTAAATATAAGTTCATCTCCGGCCTGGAGCAGCTCAATGTGCAGGGTTCCACCGGGTTCGATATCTATAGCTCCTCTGTAGTCGGCATTAGCGATTCCAATGAATTTTACAGTTCCGATTATCAGCAATTTTCCATCATCTTGAATTTTTATAGCTCCATTGTTCAGCACGGTGCCACCTTCGCCGTCGAAGACTAGATCTCTGTCCAGAGTTCCATCGAGAACGCTGAATCCCCCGTTCCTCTCTGGACCTAGAATTAGTGATTCATTTACCTGTGTTCTATGGATAGATTTATTAACATAGTTTAAATCTTCACCAAATTCCTTTGTTCCCGCCAGGCTGGAGCCAAAGCTCAACACCACCAATAATTGGACCAGGACTAGCCCACCAATAAAGGCCGCTCTAATGTTTCGACTTTTTTGATATGTCCATGAATATAGATCCACCCTTCTAGGTACATTTTTTAACATAATGCCTCCGGTTGCAAAAGATATAAATTACATAATAATTAATATAAAAATTATTATTATCAATAAAAATTATTTGACATCAAACTCTAGATAAATTTTCCGATATATATGACAGATGGTGTTCTATTCCTCAGCAAGACGGAGATAAATCAGAGTAGTCAGACTCATGTACCCATTCATTCCATCCTGTGTTTGAAAATCTCATTTTCTTGAGCTTCTTCCAGGTTATCTAGACTCATAAGTTGAATTATATTACATATGCTATCATATTTTCCAGAATCCAAATATTTTTCTCCCAGTTATGCTATATCTTCAAAATATTGTCTCGACCATAGCCCAGCGAGTGCCTTTGTGTCACTAAAACTAAATCCAGCAACGGTGTTCACGGGATTCATAGGAATATTCCAAATTATGGTATATTCCATGTCCTTCCGCCTTTCCATTTATAAAATCACCTTTGTAGGTATTTCCATTGGAGTAGTGCAATTTTCCCTTTCCATATGGTACGATGTCATTGAACGGCAAGATAACTTTGCCGCTGTACGAGTTATGGCCTAACTGTCTGTCGTTTCCTTGAGATATAAATGATGCCATCGTGTCCAGTTTCATTGCTTAATTTTCTACCTATAGTGTAGCTGTTAGATAAAATAGTAGCTTTTCCATAGTATATCCCCTTCACAAGTATTTGGAAAAAGAGCCGCGTTATAGCAGAAAAATTCATAGGACACATGTTGTGACCGCATATCTTCCACTTCTCCAAAGTACGTCTCCATATTAGCGTCTAAAGAAAAATTTGTATTATGGTATAAAAAGCCATAAGGTACTTGTTGTAATTGAATATATTCCACTTTTTCCGATATATATAATAAGAATTATTAGTATTTATAGCACAAAAAAGTTTATACAATAGTCAGTCTAAAAAAGCCTTGCTCTCTGATTATTACTTTCTATTCCTCTTCTCCATAGTTCCCATAGCAGAATTAAGTTTTAACTCATATTTTCCAAGTTTTTGACGAGCATTTGTAGATCCTCAGGTAAATCGGTTTCAAAGGACATTGCCTTGGCCGTTCTTGGATGTCTGAATTCAAGATACCTTGAGTGGAGTGCCTGTCTTGGAAATTTTTCCACAAAACTCTTGGCTAGACTGGTTTCTCCGGCTATTTTTCTCGAAGAGCCTCCATAAAGCCTGTCTCCGATGAGAGGATGCTTCCTGCTGGAAAAATGCACCCTTATTTGGTGGGTTCTGCCGGTGTTGAGGCTGCATTCCACTAGGCTAGCAATATTCCCAAATTCTCCGAGCGTTCTATAATTCGTCAGAGAATATCTGCCATCTTCAACCATAGCCATTTTCAGCCTGTTGTGTTTGCATCTGCCAATTTGACCGTCTATTTTGCCGTTTTTTGGCACAATAAACCCCCAAATAAAAGCGCTATATTCCCGTTTCAGTTCTCTAGTCTCTAGCTGCCCCTTCAGAGAGTCATGGGAAAAATTGTTTTTTGCCACAACCATAAGCCCACTAGTATCCTTGTCCAATCTGTGAACAATCCCCGGTCTGGTTACACCTCCCAAATTGGAAAGACTTTCTCCACAGTGATGCAAAATAGCGTTAACTAGAGTACCAGAAAGAATGCCGGCTCCTGGATGCACTACTAGTCCAGGTTGTTTGTTCAGTACCAGCAGATCTGGGTCTTCGTAGAGTACATTTAGCTCTATATTTTCTGCTGTTGGCAACAGCTCTAGGTTATTGTACAGTTCCATGGAAATTTCATCACCCTTTCTGGGCTTCTCAGAGTTATCCGTCAGTGGCAGGCCATTCCTTTTCACATTTCCACTTCTTACTAAATTTTGAACCATGTTTCTCGAATAGCCGTGTTTTGGACCCTTTAGTTCAATAAGTTTATCTAGAACGACTCTGTCAAGCCTGAGTCCGGATGTTTTACAGGTGAAAAACAGCTGTCTCACAGGTATTAGCGATATGTTATCAAATTCCTAGGTATGTTATCGGAAGTCAATTTATCTATCTCTAGGCTGTCTATAGCGTACATATTACCTACTCTGAGTCTTATCAATTTCGATACATAGCCTAGGGCACCAAGAGATCTGGCAATATCCACCGCCAAACTCCTCACATAGCAGCCACGACCACAGTCCACAACAAGCTGGATACTCCTCCGGTCAACAAAACCACTAAACTTTAGAATATTGATGAGCACTTTTCTACTTCCAAGCTCCAGCCGTATACCCTTTCTGGCTAGATCATAGGCTCTCTTCCCATTCACCCGGAGTGCAGAATAGGCTGGTGGTCTTTGATCTACTAGACCTATGAAACTGGCTATAGTATTTTCCACATCTAATATTCCTGGAATTAGACCATTCTTTTCAACTACAATACCATTGGCATCATAGGTGTCTCTGGATTCCCCAAAAGTTAGATTAAATAGATAGGTTTTCGAATGGTCCATCAAAAACTCCGTCTGCCCTGTTGCTCCATTCAGACATATAGGCAGAACTCCGCTGGCCAATGGATCCAGAGTGCCTCCGTGTCCTACTTTTTTTGCCCGGGTTATTTTTTTTACCATTTCTACAATCCTCGTGGACCTGTAACCCACTGGCTTGTTAACGTTAAGCCAACCATATAGCCAGCCTCCAGACGGAGTCTTATCATCATCTCCGGACAACGAATTCTCCAAGTGCTAAAAGCATTTTCAGAGGAATCTAGAAAAAGAATCTGCTCTTCAGACTGAACGCGCCGTATTTGTTTGTGTTCCCTCCATTAAGCCTCATAGCCTCTGGAAGATCAAATTTCTCATTGAACCAGGAGTACTGAGCAGTAAGCCTTAGAGAATTGTTAGGTCTCCAATTCAAGGCCGCTGCAAATTCTTCGTGTTTACCATAGTCAAAGGGCTTTTCGATGCTGTAGTCATTGAGATTGCTATTAGCATATCTAAAAGCCAGAGCAAAAGCCCCCCAGCCATTTTTATTAACTGGATTTCTCACGTCCGCCTGTTTAAAAACTCCATCGTCATACTTCATAGTCTCGCAAGTTAGATTGAGATTCACTTGGGCGTAGAAACTACTGAGTCTTTTAGTTTTCTTGGTCTCGCCCTCAAAACAGTCATCGTGAAATTTACCGAACTTAGCAGTTGGAAACCCATATTCCATCTGAATATTAATTATTCCATAGTTTAGAGCAAACTCAATACCAATCCTATCCGAGCCAAATATTGGTAGAGAGCCGATTTTGGATGCTTCATCTGTCGTCCCCAGGGATGGCAGACCAGATAGCCTTCTATCCTCATAGAAATAGCCACCTCCAATGTGGATCACATTGTTGCCATTTCTATAGGGATTAATATGGCCTCGGGCACTGAAGATTGTCTTACTTATTCTTGTATTATCATCCTTAAAATCATTCCCGTAGACTCCAACCTGCAGACCAGCATACTTACCCATGTACTTGCAATTCAGACCAATTCCAGAAGTTGTAAATAGTACCACACTTTTTTTGCGGATATCTTTGTTACCGCTATTTCCGAGATTTGTTCTAGTTTTTTCATTCATAACGAGATGATTCCCACTGGTGTCAGCTTCCATTGACAATGGAATTGCTAGCTGGCCAGCCATAAGAACCAGACCGCCGGCCACATCATTCAAAAAGTACACAGAATCCAGCACCACACCCTCCCCATCCAAAACGAACTGAGCAATTAGGTGGCTGTCACCAGTTATTCTGAAATCTGCACCAAACTGAACACTAGATAGACGAACATTATGATACTTGCCACTGGTTTCGCGAGTACCAAAGAGTCCTCCGGCCGTTCCCGAATTGTCATTGGTTGAAAATTCACCGTGCACTCTACTAGAAAGCTTTATGAAATCCTCAAGGCTGTTCTTTGAAAAACCACCTCCAAAGGCAGCACTCACAAAGCAAAGCGTTGCCAGGCCGGACAAGATAAAATTACACTTTTTCAAAAGTCTCACAACTTCCCAATACTTTAATAACTAGAAGGATATATAATTTTTATTTTTTTAAAATCAAACAGTTGTGAAAATATCTCTGGCTCCACCGCGACGGACGAGATATTTGAAAATTTGATAAATACTTGCAACAAATAACCCTTTAGAGATTCATATTTAGTAACCAGGTCGAATTATGTATGAGCTAGTACCCTCTCGCTTCTCTTGATGTTCATTTATACATATAGGAAAAACGTTCACAACAATACTCCTCCTGATCATCTGGGTTCGTACAGTAATCATTCATCTCTTCATCGATTGATTCACTGGAGTTGACCTTAGCAGTACTCAGAGCCTTTTCTTTTTCTTTTTCATCCTCTGCTTTTTTCAAAAGGACATTTCTGAGCGTGTCTCTAACTACGGTGCCATCACTAGAGATATAGATCCCCTCCGCATTTTTACTGAGAACTCCCCTGAAGACATCTCCATCGGCAAATGTAAGTGATTTATCCACACTATTGTAGCTAATGTTGTTGAAGTGGTACGTATCAGCAAAAGTGTATTTCTCATTTTCTTTTCCAGAGATCCTAGTGTTAGGAAATTCCACAGTATACCTATCTTCCTCTGGAAAAAGAATCAGCTTCCCGTTTGGATTGTTTTTTATTCTGTTATTTTCAAATAGTCCTTCGTAACCAACTCCATTTGGCCATAGAACTGTTCCTTTTCCATCTAGCCCCTCTTTTCTGGACTTAAAATACCCAAACTTCGTAGTTCCATCTGGTTGAATATCGATCCCCCAATATGTTTCCTTGTATTTTTTATATTCATAATATGTGACACCAGCTATAACTATAGCTATAAATAAGCTGCCCAACATGTAGCTTAAACGTCCTCCAGTAGTTACAGAAAATGTTTCAGAAATTTCAAATAAATTTGTACTGCCCTCTGGATCACTATGTATTTTGCTGGAAAATTCTTTCATAGATACAGGAGATCCCTCAAGAAGGGAATCATATGGTTTGCCGATAAATTCATAATTGGGTTGTCTCATGCTAAGTCCAACAGATTCGGCGGATCCAGGAAGTTTAGATCTCATTTCGTTAATTTCGGAATATACCCTATCAGATTTAGAATTTTTTGCAGAGATTTCAAAAAATTCTGTATCATGTACAGGGTATGACAAAAGTTCCGCTACACTAGTAATTATCCCCATACCTAACCCAGCCAAAGCCATTTTTCTGGTGGTAGATAAACTATAGTAAAACACTCCATCGCCAACACCTGATTCGCTGTAGTTTTCCAGCGCAGGCCTACTGGAAAAAAATGAAGAGATAAAGTCTAGACAATCTCCAGCATAGCGTACAGCCCTAACACCAAATGACGCAGTCTTGCCTTGGACTATCTCGCGGGGCGGTCTGTTGTCGGAGAATATAATATTAGTACTATTAGCACCTCTGATCACACCAGTCATATCCCAATACATTTCCGACTTGGCTTGGGAGGAGAGTGGGATGGATGCCAGGAGGAGACAAAATAGAAAAATTCCTTTTAATTTATTATTAGACATTTTTTAATCATAATGTGAATTATATAATTTATATATTACACCCTTTTTGGAACTTTGTCAACATTTTTATAAGGATTTGTACAAGTTCAAACACCTCTGAGACAAAATCAGCTTTTTGATTGAGTGTTCTTTTGATTCCAGTTATTTCGTATTGTTGGAGATTCCAGTTATTTCGTATTGTTGGAATATGTAAATAGACTGAATAATACCCTTCCTCTGTTATTTTTTTTATCTGTAAAAACTAGATTAGGAAGGAGACTACTGTGAGAATACAAAATGAGTATTCCGCTGCGAATACTAGCGAATTGAATGAAATAGGTCCAGAAATAAATTATTTAAAGGAGATAGATGATCAAAGAAAGAAGAGTTTTGAAACTTTTAGAACTCTTCTAGAGAATAATAGAAAAGTTAAGAAAAAATAGGATAGACTTTCATAGCTGAGATTAGTGCTATGTCTAAGGCTACCTACTATAGACTAAGGAAGAGTTTCAGTGCAAAAGGTTCTAATATGAGGAAAGTTCTGGAGAAGAAGAATAGCAGACCAGGAAAGATGAGACGGAGTAAATTCTAAGAGGAAGTGGTGAATAGTAAGATTTTTAAAGGAAAAGGTAATTAAAAACTTTTCCTTTTCTATAGTATCAATCCAGGTAGGTGGAGGTTCAGAGCTCGTGAGACACTTTGAAAAAACTTGTAAAGAACTTAACATAAAACTATTCGTTCTAAAACCAGCTAGTCCAAAGTACAATGGAAGAGTAGAAAGCCGAGAACTCGGCGCTAGCAATAGAATAGTAAGAGAAAAATTCTATGTTAGAAAAGATATTCTAGCAAATAGTATAGAAGCTTTCAGCTATGAACTGAGTAAATTTGTATAAAAGCATAATAATCAGATTGATAATCAAGAAAGCCTTCTACCTCTATCCCCACCCCAACCCTCCCCCGGCCTTCGGCCAAGGGAGGAAATTCCAGCTCATCATCTTCGTCCACTACAGTGACTCCAGTCCTTTCCAAGGCACCCTGGGCTAGATGCGGACAGATTCCACTGAACAGCAGAGAACAGCAGAGAAACAGACTAGTAAATCTTTGGAATTTTGCTTTCACCTCTAGGGGTTTATTTGTTATCAAGCTTTTTCTGATTTGGTTATATTTTACGTTATTTATGGTGGGGTGTCAAGGGTTTTTGTTCTTTTTTCAATGCTTTCTCTTTTTTCTTCTGTTCTTCCAACCGCCATATTCTCATTTTCTCTTCTCTGGTCTTTTTGTACCTTTCTATTTCTCCGAGGACGAATTCTTTTTCAGATTTATCGAAAATAATAAAAACTCTCTGACACATTCTGTCCATAATGCCAAAAAACACTGCTCTATGCCAATCATTCTCCGGTAAAATCTTTCTGGCATTTTTAATTTGCAAGAAAAATAGATACAAATAAGACTGTCGTCCATCCAATGCCCTTGACCAAAAATTTCCAGGATCGGTCAGACAATCCTCCAGAGCTGCCATATTCCGACCAAACCAGTAGGGAAATCCCAGCTGCAGCATGAATTCACTATACAGATAGCCATCATTACCACAGTGTTCTCCATCTATAGTTGTAAAGAAGTCATCATCTTTCTCTACATTAACATCTTCCAGACTTTCTACAAACAGCATTTGCCCGTATCTATCTACGTTTGTTTTTGATATTTCTCTATTTTTTATATGTTTGGTGTAACTATCTATTTGCTCTATCACATATGTCTTTTGGGACTTATCTATAAGAAAAAATACTCTTTCGTTTGTCAGATCATTCAGAATGCCAAAAAATTCTATTCTAAGATAGTGATAATAGTACTCACTTCTCAAAAGGATCTTGTCTACATCACTAATATATACATAGATAGAGTCATATCTGAGGTTTTTATTATCAGGGAAAACAAAGCCATCCTTACTGTCTTCAAGAAATCTAACCCAGTTCTCAATCTTTTTCCCAAATTTGATATATAGTTCATAGCCTGGCCAGTTATCGTAGGAATTATTCCCATCAATTTCTGTGAAAAACACTCTGCCGTTATTTTTTATACTATCTCCAATGACCTCGGGACCATCTATAAAAATAATTTGTCTATATCTATCGTCCATTTTGGCTCCTATCTTATTCTGATAAAATTATGATAATGGTCGGGAGTATAGTAAATATCCCCTGTGTCTTTGTCTATGACTATTCTCTCCAGACCACGGTCTTTTCCCCCTGTGCTAGGATTTATATCAAATTCTCTATAGGTGCCCCTCTCCTTCTCCGGGAGCTTTGGGTCTGTTTCGTTTTCGTAAATGTTATTCTGTTTTTTGTTGTCTGTTTTATCTATTTTCTTATTGTAACCATCCCTTTTCTCCTGATAATCATTCTTTTCTGCCTCTCTAGCTGTCTCCTCTATCTTCCTAATCTTATCTTTGTCTAGTTTATCTCTACCTCCATATTTATCATCCCACTTCTTTTCTGTTCCTCTACCGCCGTTGTTTTCTCCATATGAATTATCAAACCTATCTTCATTAGCCTTTAGTTTCTCCTCTTGCTTTTTAAACTCCTCCGCTTCCTCTCTGAGTCTCTTTTCTAATTTCTCTCTAGCTCTCCTTTCTAATTCCTTTCGTAGTTTTTCTTCAAACTCTTTCTGTTTTTCCTCCTCATCTTTTGG
>JAIRWJ010000036.1 GCA_031269065.1 Rickettsiales bacterium | reverse complement strand
GACATACCTATGGTGTATCAGTTGTCTTGCCAAAGGCATCGCTGAGTAGCTACGTATGGAAGGGATAACCGCTGAAAGCATCTAAGTGGGAAGCCTACCTTAAGATTAATTTTCCCTATCAGGGTCGTAGTAGACTACTACGTTGATAGGTTGGATGTGTAAGTGGAGCAATCCATTGAGCTAACCAATACTAATAACCCGATTGATTTCTTGTATAAAGATACAAAGATTACGTGCAGATTAAAATCCGCAAAATTTATTACTTTTCTAGGCATTGGTTATTTTTTGTCAGCGGGGACCGTTCTCCGATGGCTTGGTGATTATTGCGCTATGGAACCACTCAACACATTCCGAACTTGCAAGTGAAACGTAGGTCGCGCCGATGGTACTTTACTTTAGGTATGGGAGATTAGGTTGTCGCCAAGCTTTCCGAGGGCGGTTTCCGCGTGTTTAGTGGCCAGAATATTCCATTCCTCGACCAAAGGTAGGGGGAGGAGAAAGAACGAGAGATTTAGAGCGGAAAATCTGTATTTCTAACTCCCATCCTATTTTTTCCTGAACTCTAATAGTTCAGGAGGGAATCTAGCTCTCCTTTCGGATTCGGAAGGCCGGGGGAAAGGAAAAAAATAAGACAATTTTAATAAATAACGCCAGCGGTATGGATGAGAGACAATTAGAGTTGGTAAATGAGTTCATACCTCAATTAGAGATTAGAACTCATAGAATACTAAATCGCGGAGTGGATAGTGTGGCGGTGTTGGCTAACGACGAATATGTCTTTAGATTTCCCCTCAGACCAAGTGTTCCAGATGAATATCTCAGAGAAAAGAGAGTTCTAGATATTCTACAGAATCATATAAAATCGGTGGAGATACCGAAGATAGAGATCTATGGGGAGGGAGAGGATATTCACCTGCCATCGGATGGTCCGGGGTGTTGAATATATAAATATCAAAAATGTAGACAGTTCGCTGAGAAAAACTTTGGCAAGGGGACTAGCGGAGTTTTATCGGGAACTCCACTCTGTGAGTATGGATCTATTCGATTTTATCGGAGATACGCGCCAATTCAGTACATCCAGCTTTGGGCTCCGGGGTAGGGAGGATACTCTGGGAGAAATACTAGCTGGGGAATATCAGAATGATTTGGAAAGGAGGCTTGACTATCTAGACAGCTATAGGAATTTTGATCCCCGGGACGATGTGCTCTGCCATAACGATCTGCATGGGGAAAATTTTCTAGTGGCGGATGGCAGATTGTCTGGAGTCATAGATTTCGGAAGTGTTGTGAAGAGAAAGTGTGATGCTGATTTTGCACAGCTATTGGAATATGACTCCCGGCTGGCCATCATGGTCATGGAAGAATACGAGGGTCTGGCAGGCAGAAAGATCGATATCGAATATGCCTATAATTTGCAGAAAATTAGGTGCTACGGCATGCTTCTGTGGTTTGCCGAGCGAAATGATGAAAAATTTATGGAGCAGCTGAAAAAATTTGTGAAGAATATGAATAGGCTGGAATTCTAGATTTTTCTGCCCTCTGGCCTGTTTGTCAGGATAGTGCTTCCAGGGAACTTTGTTGGCGGGGACTGTTCTCCGATAGCTCTTCGGCTGGTCCTATTTTTCCCTTACCCTTTCCCGAGTTTCCGCGGAATTGGGGAAATTTCTAGAATTTTCCTCTCCGAATCGGAGATATCTGACTTAAATGACTTAAATACTAGACCTTCTGCGAAACTAATATTTTCAGGCCTGATGTGGCAGCAATTATTATGTGGTGATGCCCTGATGTCATTTTTGCGCTTGAATATAAATAAACAGCCGCTAGAGTTCTCGAATTACTCCGGAGTGGAGACCAGACTACCGGATCGGAAAAGGCTTCGGCTAATAAAAAACTAGGTACAGCAATGCCAGAATTTGAAATTATATCATGGGAGAGACTACACGAGGACTGTAAACGGCTGGCTTCAAAACTTGAGGCTGGATCGTCCAGATTCCAGAGAATGATCACTATAGCCCGGGGAGGACTTATTCCGGCGGGAATAATAGCCTCTATCCTTGACCTTAGGGTGGTGGACACGATATGTATGCAGAGCTACGATGATAGATATAGTCAGAGAGATCTGGTTGTAAAAAAATTGAGTAGTTTTGATGGAGATGGGTCAGATATGCTGGTGCTAGATGATATAGTGGATACTGGAGCCACAGCGAGAAAGGTTAAGGAATTTTATCCCAAGGCGTTTGTGGCTGCGCTCTATGTCAAGACTCCGGGTCGAGCTCTGGCTGATGTCTTTGTGGACGAAATCAACAAATGGATTGTTCTGCCCTGGGAGCCAAGACCTGAGGGCCTAGACTAGGCAGTAAATCGGGCGCTATCAGCAAACGGGCTAGAGGAGGAAGGGCATATTTTACTGCCAAATCTATCTGGTCTCCGACTATAATCGGGCTTGCTGTGGCTCTGCACTATTCGAACATTCGGAATCCGTAGTGCCTGAGGAATGCCATGTTGCCGTCGTATAGATTCCTTATGTCTCTGATGCCATACTTGAGCATGGCCATCCTTTCGATGCCAAAGCCAAAAGCAAAGCCTTGGTACTCATCTGGGTCCATATTTCCATTTCTCATCACGTTTGGGTGAACCATGCCCGCACCGAGGATTTCCATCCAATCGTTGCCTTCGCCGGGTACCAGCTTTCTACTATCTGTTTTGTCACATTTTATGTCCACTTCGATGCTAGGGGTTGTGAATGGGAAATAGCTAGGTCTCAGCCTCAGAGGCACGGTCTTCAGGCCGAAGAACTTTTTGCAGATTGTTATCAGGCAGTTTTTAAGATCCTGTAGGTTCACATTCTTATCTATGTAAACTCCATCCACCTGGTGAAACATAGGAGCATGGGTAGCATCCATTTCGCTTCGGAAGGTTTTGCCGGTGACAAAAAATTTAAATGGGGGCTTGTGTTTGGACATTTCCCTCATGTATACGCTAGTGGTCTGGGTTCTCAGAAGAATTTTTTCGCGGTCATCATTTCTTAGATAGAATGTATCCTGCATCTGTCTTGCTGGGTGGTGGGCTGGCATGTTTAGACCCTCAAAACAGTTCCAGTCGTTCTCAATTTCGGATCCTCTGGTGTAAGAAAATCCCATGGAGTAGAGCAAATCCCGGAGCTCCGCCTGGACCCAGGATATAGGACTTAGCAGACCCTCTTGGCTCTGCCGAGGTGGAACAGTCACATCTAGGGATTCGGTCTGGGACTCCAATTCTATCTGCTCCTGTTTTAGCAAATCTTCCCTCTTAGCTACCTCATGGGCCATAAAATCTCTAAGCTCATTGACTTTGACTCCGAAATCTCTCTTCTGCTCCAGAGAAAGGCCAGCCAGTCCGCTCAGCAGAGCACTAATTTTACTTTTCCTTCCTAAGAAACTAGCTCTGAAATCTCTGATCTGCCCGAGCATCTTTATATTTTCTATTTCACCGAGAAAGTCTATTCTAATACTTTCAAGTTCACCATAGTCACATAACATTACTCAACCTAAAAAGGTTATTATTGTATATACAAACTATATCCGAACTACTCCTCAGAGTAAACTGGCTAGCCAGCTGCTCTATAACTAGGTAATTCTCCACAATACGGTAGTTAACCATAGACTCATAGCCATCAGAGTCAACTGCACATATTGCGGGAATTTCATAGCTATCCTTTTTTCCAAACTCGATATAGGTAAATTCTCCATCATCAAAGACCTTCAGAGGGGCAATGTTCTCGCTTCCACTGAATTCATAGTCAAAATTGTACAGCTCGAGGTTTCTAAGATCCGGCAGATCATTTCTCTTCCTGTCTGCCTCTAGAACAACTATGTTCTTATCTCCAGCAGCCTCTGGATACATGAATTTTATGTAGAATAGAACATCATCCTCCATGACTGAGGCTGACTCTACGGCATCCAGTTCGAAATGGTAGGTCCGCTTGTTTGTCATGATGGTCATATTCGTATTGGCAAAATTTAAAATAGGTTTAAGAAATAGCTTGTTATCCATAACAACCGTCTGCCAGGAAGTCGTATCACCCATGGATATGGTCTGCACCTTTTCGCCCTCCTCAAACTCTATGTAAGACTGGGATAGGTAGTGCCCAATGTACCTATAGACTTCATTTGGGTTGTAAACGTAAGCCCTGAATCTCTTTTCCGAACTTATTATTCTTGGTAGCTGTACGGCTAGGGCACAGTCAACCGCCACCAGCGAGTTCAACGCGAGTACTACTGACAGCCTCCGAACTATTCTGAAAAAACTACTCATTTATCGATTTCGGTTATGGTATAATTTGTAATGACCAGAACTGGTTTGCTAAATTTTCTGTTTATACTGTTATACTTTATCGCATCAAATTTAAAGTCTAGAAAGATTTTTTGCTTCTTCACAATTTTTTCTCTAGTCGATAGGACATGTATTTCGTATTCCAGCTCGGCTTCTGTGGGGATTTTTCTTGTGAGAATAAGTTTTTTCAGAGAACCTAGGCCAAACTTCCCTGAATTTTTATTCTTTTTTTCTCTGAATTGAAAAGTTTTTATATATACTCTCTGTTCGACATTTTTGTTGAACATCTGAGCTGTTATCTGGTTAAAATCATTTCTAAATCTCAGCAGCACCTCGTCCGTGGAATAGTTTTTGACTCTGAGAAGCTTACTGTTTATGTCCTCTATTTTTCCAGTCCTATAGTCATGGGTAAAAACTTCCCTCACATATCTGATCAGCAGTAGTCTGAGTATGGCCTCATTGGAGTTATAGTCCAATCCATCCGGCTTCATGGGCTTTATGGTGGAGTAGTATCTGGCGGAATCGGGTTGTATAACCAACACTGGAAAACTTTCCTTCAGAGGCAATATGTTATTTATGGTCAAGCCAAGCATTGTCACCACTAGCACGCTCATGATCGACATAAGTATAAAAAACGTCCTCTCCGAAATTACGCTGGTATATTTTAGGTGGTACCAGCTTATCGCATCTTTAAAATATAGCCCTTCATCCATTACCCCCCCAACAACCTGGGAATACTTTATTTTTTCCACACCTTCTTCCTTGGCCATAATTTTCCCTAAAACCCTTTGACTTTTATTCAACCACAGTAAAATGATTTTATCAAGCAAAAAATGCTGGTGAAGAGGAAAAAGCCCAGAATTCTGAAGTTGTTAGGCACTGCGGCGGGCTTTTTGGCGATAGCAGTACCGGTTCTGTTGATGGCGGTGGCCCTGTACCTGTTGTTGCGGAGCAGGATACCCACCATAGATGAGATAGTAAATCAGAGTAGTGCTAGAAGCACGATCCTGCTCTACTCCAATGGAGTTGAGAGAATAAAATCCTATAACGAATCTGGCTTGAACAGGATCAAATTCGATGATATACCTGTAGATATGGTGAATGCCTTAGTGGCAACCGAAGATAGAAAATTTTTCAGCCATCGAGGGGTAGATTTGGCCGGGATTCTGAGAGCTATGGTTGTTAATCTGAAGAGTGGACACCTGAGACAGGGAGGAAGCACTCTAACTCAGCAACTATCTAAAATTATCCTTAGGGACAATCGCAGAACGTTGGGCAGAAAGATCAGGGAGCTTATTCTGACCATCGAGCTGGAAAAGTACCTCACAAAAAATGTTATACTAACGCTCTATCTGGCAAAATCCTATTTTGGCGCTGGCCAGTACGGTGTTAGGGATGCCAGCAGATTCTATTTTGGAAAGGAACTGGACGAACTGGGTCTACAGGAATGTGCTATGCTGATTGGTCTTCTCAAAGCTCCAACCAGATACAGCCCGTTTATCAATAGAGATCTAGCCATCGGCCGAATGATCCAGGTTCTGACTAATATGCGGAACGCCGGTTTTATGGATGAAAGCGATTTTCTTATTAGTCTCATTCCGGATCTATCTCTGAGTAGCACTGAAGGGACAGAACTACAGGTTCAGAACCGCTATTTCGTCGACTGGCTAGATGGCCAGCTGAAAGACCTGGATATTGACCGGGGGGTGGACAACATATCGGTTCTGACAACTCTGGATATCTTTATCCAGAGCGAGGTAATTGGGACTCTGAATAGATTTATAAAAGAATATGGCAACAGACTGAAGAACGCAGAAATTGCCATTCTGGTCATGAGGAAAAATGGTGAGGTTCTGTCCATGGTTGGCGGAAAAAACTATCACCAGAGCCAGTTCAACAGGGTTGTCCAGGCTCGAAGGCAGACGGGCTCGCTATTCAAACTGTTTGTCTATATGGCAGGATTCGAAAAGGGTCTTGGGATAAATGATAATTTCATAGATGAACCGATAAAAATCGGAAAATGGTATCCGGAAAACTACGGCCGAAGATACGAAGGTCAGATAACTGTTAAGGAGGCATTCATAAATTCATCAAATTCAGTGGCGGTACAGATTGCCAACTATTTTGGTATAGATAGCGTCATAGAAATCGCTAAAAAGTCCGGACTAAAGGGTAAATTTAGAAAAGATATGACCATTTCTCTGGGCAGCCAGGAGAGTACACTCATGGAGATGGTGGCAGCCTATGCTGCCTTGCTGAATGATGGGATTCCCGTCATTCCCCATGGAATAAAAAATATAGATTCAGACCAGGGTCCCATTTACCAATGGAACCAGCCATCCGGAATTGAACCCATTTTTAGCCGCGAAACCGCGGAGAAAATATTATATCTTTTGTACTCGACAATAAACGAAGGTACTGGCCGTAGAGCAAAGGTAACTAGCCTTTTGGATAAAACTCTGAGATACAACATATTTAATTCCGATAACAAATTCTTCATCGGTGGAAAAACCGGAAGTACTCAGAATAACAATGACGCCTGGTTCCTAGGATTCGCTGACGATCTGGTTCTGGGTATATGGATTGGAAACGACGATAACAGCCCTATGGACGGGATTATGGGAGGAAATCTACCCGCAGAGCTGTGGAAGAGTATTATTGAGAGCATCAATAACTAGGAGCATAGCATCCCACCCGTCAATCCCGTCGACACTCGAACTAGAGACCTCATAGGACTTACCTCTAGCCGGTCCATTGTCTATAGGAATGCGTAGCCTAAGCCCTTTGCCAACCATTTCTCTTTTTATATCCTTTGTGGTGACTGAAGTTTTCGGAATGCCGAGGACCCGAAAAAACTGTTCCTGCGTCTTTTCCCAGTTTTCAATTTAGAACCGGGTTACACAGCGAAGCACCGATGTCATTAGCCATAAAGCTATTGGGCAGGCCAATTTCGACCACATACTCCCTATTTCTCTCTCTATAGTTCGTTGAAATACTGAATTCGTGTCCCGTTTCAAGAGAGGCTTTAGCTCTTGTTCTGGTCCCGGTCCAGAGAGCGATGACGGATCTGTTTTTGCCTCCTAGATCCTTTTCAAAAACTGATTCGGTTATTATGCCCCTGCCAGATTGCTTTTTCGTTCCAGAAATGTGAATGTTCAAAGTAAATTGTATTTGCAGGAGGTCTAGCAGAGTGGGCAAGGGAGAAAATATAGTTCTCCCCATACATCAAGGGGGCGTCGTCTGGCCCGATCTTTTTTGGGATTGTTCCAGTTCGGACATTTTCTTGTAGGCCCCATTTAATTTTTTTGTTACATCTTTATTTTGCTTATTTAGTTCCCCTTCTCTCGCCACCACCACACGCTCTCTCGCTATTAAATCAGCTTCTCTCGTCTTTATACGCTGCTCTTTAGCATATACGGATTCTTCTCTTGCGCTAAGAAGCCGCTCCTTCCTCTCTAGTTCCCCTTCTCTCATATTTATACGTCGTTCTCTCTCCCTTATCTCATCTCTTTTCCCCTCTCTTCCCATTTTCATTACCTCCAAAGCTGTGCGCGGTAGATCCCCAGATTTAGGCCTGGACTCTGGATTTGGCAAGAGCAATTCCCCAACAAAGCCCCCCATATCTGGGCCTAGACCATCCATAGTGGAAAATAACTTCACCGCGTCTATTGCAAATTTCCCACTTGTGCAATCAAACATCCTGGTATTGCTGAAAATTGGGGCAGTAAGCCCCCCTTTTTTAGGGCTACTAAATTGTATCATGCTACCACGGTAGGCAAGTTCATACAGTAAAACTCCAAGGGACCACAAATCGGAGGCCCTAGTGGCGTCTACATTACCATATAAAATTTCAGGAGC
Source organism: Rickettsiales bacterium (assembly GCA_031269065.1). GTDB lineage: Bacteria > Pseudomonadota > Alphaproteobacteria > Rickettsiales > UBA1997 > CALXRO01. The sequence goes on along the minus strand of JAIRWJ010000036.1, from coordinate 1,888 downwards.
AGCGTACCTCGTTATGTATGCACTGAGCCCTGTCTTATCTCCAGGGTAGTTAAGATTAACCATATTGCCATCTGTAAACAGAATACTGCCATCTTTTCTGAAACGCAGATTGTCCACTTCTAAGCACGAACTCATTAAATAACCGTGTCTGTGAGATTCTGCTATTAGCTCGAATGTGCCTAAAAAATTCCCTGTGATAATATCTTTAACTTTTCGCGGTTCAATTTCGGAAAACTTTTCCAGCTCAGTCGTATCCTCAAATATGGTATATTCTTTTCCAGATTTGAAAATCTCCGGAAAAAATTTCAGCAAATATTTTCCTTTATCCTTACATACATCGCAATACATAAATTCATTTTTCTCTTCCTCTTTAACATTTTCTCCATAAATCTTCACCAGAAAGTATTTTCCAGATGCGCTAGGGACTTTGAAAATTGTATATTCTCTCCCCTCATCAGCTATGACAATATCTGTACCTTTAAACTCTTTTTTCTCTGGATCGAAGCTGACTTGGACTCCTTTTTTAAACAACGACTGATTGCCTACTATAACGCTTGCCAATATTGAAGCTTCCTGAACCAATTTTTCTTTATCTGACATAAAAATTCTTTTTCTTTTCAAAAGAAAGACTTTTTATAAGTTATTTTAAACTTATTTTAAAGTCAAGTGAATATTAAATTTTTATCCAAGCTCGCTTGCATTCTACCGAGGGAGAAATTTCCATTTTATCACAGTCTTGGTTTTAGGTGTGGATAGAGGATACTTAGGACATGCCACTGAACGAATCAATGAGAAATATTTATCATTATATTAGATGTAAGAATAAAAGACAGCAACTTGTGGAGGAAACTCGCCTAGCTGACCTATCCAGATGTATTCCTGGTGGTTTCCTCTGGAAGGCAGGTGGTTCGGCTATTGGATATTTCTCGACTCATTTTTCCCAGCTTGCTTTAATGCAGACTTTAACCAAAATGCAGAAAATTGATTTGTATTTCACTTGAGGGTCTTTAACTGGAGGGTAAATGGTGTACCGCAGGAGTAGAAGCAGGTCGGCCATAGAGGATATAGGCAGCTCTATCTGGGTTTCGGCCTCTGCAGGGTCAGGGAAGACAACAATTCTGATGAGAAGGCTACTGTGCCTTATACTGAATGGTGTGGAAATATCGAGAATGGTTTGCATAACCTATACGAGAACTGGAGCCCAGGAGATAAAGGAGAGAACCTACAATTCTCTTTCCAGACTGGCTATCATGGCTGAAGAAGAGTTTCTTGGTGAAATGGAGAAAATTGTTGGAAAAGGTAACCTAACCCAGGAGCTGTTGAGGCGAGCAAGAAATCTTTTTGCAGAGTCCATAGACCACATTGATGATCTAAGGATTTTTACCATACATTCGTTCTGCCAACAACTTATCAGCCGATTTCCTCTGGAGGCCAGAATTCCACATAACTTTGAGATAATAGATGAATATCAGTCATCGGATCTGATTAGAGAATCTCTGGAGGATCTTCTACAGAGTTCAGACCCGGGTAGCGAAGTCCATCACCATCTGAGACTATTGGTTATTGAGAAGAATGAAGATGAACTTTATAGTTTCATAAGTCATCTAGTTTCCAAAAGGAAAAAATTTGAGTTTCTTGGGGATCTCGACTATAGACAAGACCTGAAGGCCGTCTTTGGACTGGAGAGTAGCGATCCAGAGAAAATCATCAGCTCATTTTTGAACTATGACTATTCTGGTATTTTGGCTGTTTATGAAAAATTTATTGAGTCAGATCCATCGGAAAAGAATGAGGAAAATCTGAGGATTGTCAGAGATCTTGTTGGTAATGGTGGCGAGAATTCCAGAAAAGCCTAACTGAATATCTTTCTAACCAAAGAATATGAAAA
>JAIRWJ010000109.1 GCA_031269065.1 Rickettsiales bacterium | reverse complement strand
GTACCTATAAAAAAACACAACAAATTCTAGAAAACAACAAAGATATTAGCACTTGACGAGAAAACACATAGCTACCCCGCACTAAAGTGCGAGGAATTCTTAGATTAAATTAATATCTTTCTCGGATTTTTCCTACCTCCTTCTCCTTTTCTGTCTATTGTTGTAACCCTGGCTAACTGAACTGGAGTATGAATAGCCCCCCTGTCCGCCACCCAATCGACCACCAGTGCCTCCATTGTTGTTCCTGCCGTTATTCCTATTATTTCCCGTCTGGTTTTGTTGATTATCATTGTTAAGCCTGTTTTGTCTGGTTGCATTGTTTACTTCAGCGACTGTATTAAATATCTGAGAAACAAGTCTTGCCAATCCTATAACACAACCTGTTAGATTGCTCATACAGCCACCATTCGTGGTGGTTTCGTCATCAGTCCGGGTTCCATTACCCTCAGTGACAGGTTCACTGGTCAATCCATCATCCTCTACTTCTCGCCCGTCACTCCCTTCTCCCTGAATAACTGGTGTCGGAGTTCGCGGTCTGGACGGGAGTATTTCCGGAACTGAAATATCTTCTGGAGTACTTGTGAGATCATCCCCCGCTGGATCTACAGAGTGAGTTTGCCTAGCTATCGGACCGATTATAACGACAGCAGCCTGCGTGTCCATATTTTCTTCTCCCAGAGCCGTTTTCTCTGTCTGTGTCTGCTCTAGTACCGGTAATGCTGGTATAATTTGGGTTTGTGGCTGTTCTCCTACCAGGTTCAGAGACTGCACTGCAATCTCAGCTATCTCCTGCCAGTCCATTGTGAAACCACTGTTCTGTTGCCATTCCATTTGCTCCTCCAGTTCCTGGTTAGCGTTTGGATTTGGAAACCAAACGCCTAGTCCACTAGCCCGCGCCGAACCTTGTAGACCAGCGATTGCCTGTACAAGAATTCCCAGCGACAAAATCGATAGTGATTTTTTCTTCATAAATCTTCCTTATTTGATTTGTCCTAGGTATACTATTCGATACTTTTTTTATGTCAAACTATTTTTTCAAAAATATGAATAAAAATTAAAATTTTAGACATAAAAATAGCAATAACATATCCCCCTGGTTATTGGAAATCTATTGGCTAGAGCTCATATTCTAGCATTTTATTCAGAGTCTGTTTCACCTCTTTGAGATCATTATTATGCAGAAGAGGAATTAGATATCTTATCTCCTCTATGGGCTTGTCCCACCATTTCAATCTCAGCATAAGCCCAATCAATTCGTCATCAAACCTTTTTCGCACTGGCTTTGCTGGATTCCCCGCAACAATGGTATATGGTTCCACATCACTTCCGACCACACTGTCTAGTCCAACCATAGCTCCATCACCGATTTCCACTCCGGGCAATATGGTTGCATTCTGTCCTATCCAAACATCATTGCCGATGACTGTATTACCCTTCAGGGGCATGCTTTGAAGGGGTGGTACCTCTTCACCCCAGCCTTCGAAAACATAAAAAGGGAATGTGGAAACGCAGGCCATCTGGTGATTTGCACCGTTCATGACAAACTCCACTCCCTTAGCTATCTGGCAGAACTTCCCGATGATGAGTTTGTCGCCGTAGAAATCATAGTGATGTGTTACCTGTTTCTCAAAATCTCTGTCGCTGAAGTAGGTAAAATCACCAACAACTACATTATTGTTTCTAATAGTTGGCCTGACATAGGTCACTGTGTCCACATTTGGCACAGGAAATATTGTATTCGGATTGGGAGTTTTATCCATAGAGCAGACACCTTTAAGCCTTTCTGGGAAAATAGGCTAGCCTATTTATAAAACAATATAGTAGGCAGATAGTTTAGGTTGCCTCTACATTTTTATCAGTTAACAGTTCCCCTCAGACATCAAGAACTTATTGATTTTTAAAAAAAACATTGTACCGTCTGCACAAAGGTGTTGGGCCGTCTGATAGGTTTCGGAGGGAGAAATGGCATCCAGGTCTGGTGTGAATAAAAGAAAAAGTCTTTTGGTAAGGTTTCCCGAAGGGGGTGCCCCGTTCGGGTTGTACCCCGACGACCGAATTACATCGGTTTTAGCCGATTCGGTTAGCCGTTCTTCAGCAAATAGGAGGGCGGGTGGCAGATTCAAAAGGTGCATTAGTCTCTTCCTTTGTCATTCTCTGTTGTTTAATGGTATCTGTCTGCCCTTGGCCTCAGCTTGGGGGGCGTTGACGCCAGCAAAGAGCAGCAAGGTGGGAGTAGATGGGGACGAAGATGATGACCTGTTGGTTATAAACATTGTTCCTCACGATGAAAATAGGATAAGTCGCAACCTATTTGATTCTTTCAAAGTACCGTCAAATAGGGAAAAGAGAAGGGAGCTAGTATTAAACAGTTCTCCAACACCGGCAACCACTAGTTCAGGCTTTACTGTGAAGGCCAATCCAAACCTAGGACCGTCGGTCGATATCAACTCTCTAGTCATTGAAATGGTTGAAGATGAACCCATGGAGATATCCGGTAACATAGAGTTAGTTGGAGAGAATAGGGATCTGATTGATCTGATATTTGCAAGTCAGGGTGGCATGCTGATTAGTGAAGCTACTTTCCACGGAGCAAATAGGCTACTACTGGTTGGCGGTAGCCTGCTAGATGGCTCTCAGCCTGACTTCCAGATTGGCAAAAGGGCTACCATCACTCTTTTAGGTAATCCATCCCTAGATACGTTGAGGGTTAGTGGTGATACGAACCTAATAGCCAGAATGATAAGTTGCAAAGGTGGGATTCAAGCTAACCGTGTTTTGCATATTAAAACTGGCAATGCCAGAGTAGCTAGCGATATCCAGGGGGGCTATAGCGTCAGTTCAAACTGCGACGATGGAGATAGTTTGGGGAAAGCAGCCATAGAAATTGTGTCCGGAAGTGATGTTTTTGCAAAAAGGTCAGCATACATAAGCACAACGGAGTCGGGGAAAGGAACAGGTCTCTATATAGCAGACAAATCCACAATCATGGCTGGAGATAGGATAGACATTAGAGTGTTTGGAGAAAATTTAAAACTGACTTCAGCAGACATTTCAGCTGATAATATAAATATCAGTAAATCAGATGACAGTATAACTATCGATGAATTTGGCAACGGATCAATAGTCATACATAACTCAACCATAAAAGCCAAAAATCGGCTTAGCGTGGATACTATGATCGATCTTCTACTAGAATCCAAAAGTCTGTTCTACTCCGACCATAGCATTTTTGTAAAAGCTGGAAATATGGTGAAAACTAAGGGAGAATCGGTAATAATGAGTGGACTAGGTGACATAGACATGAAGTTTTGGACACTCGAAAACACCGAGGCATCTGTGATACAGTCGGGGAAAAATCTCTATCTAAATGGGAGACGGCTTGCAAACATAGGTAGAAACAACGGAGACAGACCATACTCCTCCAGGTTCGTTGAAACCGGCAATAAATCAGACTACTATCAGGTGGTTGCCCACGGTTCCGACAAGATAGATGTCACTCTAACCATAGACCTATCCCAATTGTCGGCAGCCAGCAACGTGGTGATAGAGGTAGATGACTTAGAGAACCAGAGCAGCAACATCCTAGCCAAGAATAAAATAAAAATCAATTGCACCACCCTCAATAATGAGAGGGCCAGTTTTTTGGCTCCCGTGAGATACCAAACCCACGGTGAATGGAAGTACAGAGACTATATCCTTTGGAACACTATTTATCTCGGCCCCAGGTACAGCAATTGGTACACCGACTATATAAAAGACGAGCTATTCTACTCCAATACACCATCTGTGGTAGCAGCCAAAGACATAGAGATAAACTGTAAAGGCAAACTAACTCAGGATCCCCAGAGGAGCCATTCGGATGAAGACCCTCTAAACTCACAGAGCCGCCTAGAGGCGGAAAATCTCCTATTTATAAGAGCCAATGAGATGGAAAACCGAGGAATTCTGTTTTCCAGTAGCAATAAAATGGACATATTTGTCACCAAACCCCTCAGCAATACCGGAGGCACAGTTATGTCCAAAAAAGGGGGAACAGTGAAGTCCGGTGAAAAAATATCAAACAGAGCAATAGCTAACCAATATGTAGTCTCGGAGAGAGGTAGATTAGTTGAGTTTGGCGGGTTCGTAGACTCTGGCACCATAGGCATTCTATCCTCGGGACCCAGGATTGCAGATGGTAAAGAAGACGAACCATCCGAACCAAAGGAAATAATAATTGACGCACCTGAGATCGAGAGCATCGGTTCCAGCTTCTCCTTTGGCCCCGATGGGATAGGAAAGTTTATAGCAAATAATCTGCTGATGACGACGGAAAAGGTACGAAATAGGATAGAATATAGCTCCGGTGAGCAACACTTTACCTCCGGCAAAACAGACCAGTACGCCTCATCCCTATCCGGCTCAGAAATTCATATGGACATAAAGGACAAGGCAATCATCGAAGGTACATCTCTAGACCTAGACAAAACTCTAAAGTTGAAGGCCGGAACAGTGGAAATCGGATCCGTCCAGGGAGAATATACAGAAATCAGTGATTACAGCTATGGAGGTGCTCTAAAATCCGGCAAAGGCCACAAAGACGTGTCTGTTACCAGAAACACGATAGCCACCATAAAGGCTGAAAACATCGAGATAGAAAGCACAAACACAGCAACAATCACCGCAGACCTGAAAGCAACCAAGGATCTTCTTATAACATCCAGCGAAGGGGATGTGATATTTAAGAATGCGAAGGATAGGGATTCCTTTTTAGAGACCTATAAAGAAGAAAATAAACTCAAAATGGCGTTGGCTGGCCTATTAGGCGGAGCAGTAAGTGCCGCCGCAATTGCGACCACCGCTGGTCTGGCCACTCCCGTTGTGGTTGGTGCCGGTGCCGTCGGCGGAGGCGGAGGCGCCGTTGCCGGTGCCACCGAAAAGCACCTCGATGTGGATATAGAGGAAAAATATGTTAGCGAAAAAATAATAAGATCAAATGCCGAAGGTGCCAATGTCAGAATAAAAGCCCCTAGAGGTAAAGTAGGTATTACTAGCAGTGATCTGACGTACACGAATGAATTGGAAATTCAGACCAGTGATGGAAGTTTCACAAAGAAGGCCGATGGTACTGGGACAACTCTAGGCAAAGATGGTGCTGAAGAGATTCGAGGTCTCACCATGGATGAGGATAGCGAAGAGCATATCTCCTACAGGGAAGAGAGGGAAGATGATTGGACGGGAATAGCGCAGGCAGTTCTTAAGGGTATAGGAGTAGGTTCGGTAGTAGGTTTAACGGCAGGTTTGGCAGGAGGTGGTGCAGAAAAATTGCTTGAAAATCTGCTGGGTGATGGTGGAAAAAAGGTCGCTGGCAGGATCGGTGGTGGTGCTGCCGGTAGAAGTGCTGCTAGCAGTGGTTCTGATTCTGATGCTGACACTAAAAAAACAGGAAAATCTACATTTTCCTTTGACAAATATGGAACTTTTAATAGCCGGGGCACCTTTGATGATAGCCAGTTTGGCAGCTGGGATAAATTTACAGACACTGGCCGAGACACCACATTTGGTAGTTTGTACAATAGTATGCAAGGATCCGATGATCCCTACTATACCTATAGCCCCTTCCTTGACATGCTGGCCCAGAAGAACCGTAGAGCCAACAATCCTTTTAGCCAGCTAGTCAGTGGTGACCATCTGCTGTATATCCCAGAATCCTACAGTAGCAGCCAGAGAAATGTGGCCAGAGATCTATTCAATGACAATTATCCTCTAGCTAACCCCCTCTCTAGCCAGAACCGCTGGAACACCAACCCAATCATCGGCTGGCAGATCCCTAGAGATGATCTCAGTGTTGGAGACTCTATAGCGAGGCTGTTGGATATCTACGGTGTACCCAGCATCTCATTTGAAGATTTCAGATCCCCAGAGGAACCGAAGAAATGGAAGCTATATGGAGAAAAGGCTCTACAATTTGGCAAAGAGCTAGCCAGAGAGGCGCCAGGAATAACTCTGAATTTTCTGCGACATGCAACAATCAGAATCGCCACAGATACAGCCATGATTAGCCTAAGTGCTGCAGCGGTTGGGCCTCCCGGAGCCCTGGGTATGACCACAATTCTCCATAGCAGAAATATCCTCTATGCTGTCCGGGGTGCCGTGAGGGATGGTAAAGATCTTATAGTAACTCTAGCCGAAATAAAGACCGAAGGCAAAGAAACCAGAGAGTACTTCACCCC
>JAIRWJ010000097.1 GCA_031269065.1 Rickettsiales bacterium | reverse complement strand
TTTACTCTATTATCCCGATGAACTTTTTTAAATCAAGGAGTTTTGGGATTTTTATGTTGTTCATGTCCAATTCCTCCCCCAAGTTTCTTCGAAATCGGAGCAGGAACAGACTTCTATCTCCGGAGGGAACTCCGTTGGAATGTAAGACAGGAGAAGGCTGCATGAGGGCGTCTGTCAGACCATCAGCAGTGAAGTGTTTAGCGCGGCTCTGAGCTTTTTGTCACCCAGAGCGATAGAGTCATCGATTATTAGGACTTTGTCTCCAATTTCTACTTCTTCAAAAGCTTTTCTGTCTATTCGAGCGCAGATCTGGTCCATGGACACTCTGCCACAAAGAATACAGGGGAAAATCCGTCTAGAAGCATTTTTTATAAACATTTTTACTTTGGTCCCGCTGAGTTTTCGGCTAAAACCATCCAGATAGCCTAGGGATATGGTGACCAGAGAGTCGCCCATCTTCACTGGCTCTGTGGCGTCATAGCCACAAAAACCGTCTTCTCTGACAGTCCTTTTTTCACTGATAGTGGATGTTAATTTAACTAGCCGCCCATTCTGGTCGAATTCTGCCAGATTCTCTAGTAGTCTCGGGTCTGATGGCTTTTCTAATCCCGTACTAGCAAATCTATTTCCGATGAAATCTATCATCACATCCTCTTTGTTCCTATTTTTAGTGAGAATTAGGGCAAAGAGTTCCTCCGGAATGGTGCCATTCATTCTTGAAAATTCATAGCCGTCTATGTGGTTTTTCCCCATATGACCCACCAACAGAGCTGTGGATGATGTTAAGCTTTCGTTTCCGGGGTCTAGCAGAGTTTTCCGGTCCTGTACCCTTTTCACGTAAACCTTTTTATCGCCCACATAGACAAATCCGCCGTTCTCATAGTCTTCGGAGAGTCCGTTTTCCGTTCCAAAATTTATGAAGAGCTTGCCAGACCTCCTATCGCGCTGTAGGTCACATTTTATGCTAAGAACAGTTTTTATTTCGGTATTTTTTTCTTTCTCAAATGTGAAAAGACCTATTCCTATTCTGCTGCCTTCGTAGCGAGCCTTGGGCAAATAGATAGCACCTCGGGATTCCACTAGATTTCTTTTGATACCGGGGAAAAATGCAGTGACTTTCCTAAAGTTATCCAATTCCCTTATTGTATATCGTTGGCCTAGGGGACTATCCAGAGGATGTTGACAGCCTAGGTGACCCATAATCATAGCTAGGTCTATTCCATTTTCTTTGAAGGAAATAAAATCTTGGAAATACCGTGCTAGGTCTATCTCTATTCCGGATCTGTTTATTCCCAGATTGAACTGTAGCACTGTGGTTAACCTTTTGCCAGAGCTTCTGGCGTAGTTGGACCATATTTTTAGCTGCTCTAGACTATTTATGGCTGGAATAATGCTATATTCTGCAAAAATTTCCTCCTGTCCGGCCAGTGGACCCCGCAGGACATATATGTTACTCACCCGGCTACCAAAATTTAGCCGGATGTCGAGGGCACTTCTCAGAGAGTAGACAAAAAAGTCTCTCTGGGGCTCTTCGATTTGAAGTAACGCTTCTACAACCTCCAGAATTCCCAGACCATAGGCATTTGCCTTAACCACCGGGAAGCAGTTTTTTCCATGGCCTGTTAGTTTTCTAAAAAATAAATAATTATCCCTAACAAAACCCAGATTTATCTCTATAGTTGTATTCCCCATTTCTAAGTAATTTTATAGTTCTTTTGAACTAGCGGGGGATGTCTAGATAGTCCTCTAGCCAGGTTACGGGTTTCAGATGTTTGTAGAATAGACGCTTATACCAGGCTTGTCCTGGCCATAGGCCTTGTACTGCATCCTCTGCCTTTGGTCTTCCGTGAAAGCATATTATTTTTGCCCCGGCCGGAATGCTTGCCATTCTGAATTTTCTCAGAAAAGGAATAATAGGATTTGGCAGGCAGTGACGTTTGAAACTTCTGCACCAAGTATCCGGCCAAAAATTTATTTCTCCAAATTTTTCAAAGACCTTACTAGACAAGTACTCCTGGGAAGCACTGCCAAACTTTTTGTAGATCTCTTCGTAGTTTTCTTCAAAATACGATTTTACGTGGCCCAAAGTTCCGACTCTCCAGGAATAGCAGGATGCCTGGCCTACCTTTGTGTTTTCACCATGGTTCCAGTCCTTTATTATATAAAATCCATCTCCCTCTGGAATCTCGAAGAATGGATCTATGTTATCCACTATAGTGGTATCTAGATCAAAGTAGAGTACCCTCTGGCCATTTAATTCACCTAGGCCATCGTCACAGAGACCCGCTTCCTTTTTGTATATGGCACATCCAACCTTTTCCACGTTTCTCAATATCGGCAGAGCTTTTGCTATTATATTGTCGTCCAGACCATCGGGATTGTCCGTGAAGCAGTAAAAATTTACTCTACCACTGATGTTTCTTAGAACCGATCTGCATAGATTATTCACATGCTTAGATGAATAGAAACTAGGGTCACCCCACCTTATGCAGACAACATTTTTGATTCTTTCTATCATTAGATCCCCCCAGGAATTTTTTCCTCTTCGCTGCTGATGTCATCGTTGCTCTCACTCCTGGCAACGGCAACAGATATTATCTTATCCTCGGTTTTCATAAGAGTGACGCCCTGGGTGTTTCTTCCAGATATTTTTATATCTCTGATCTTTGTTCTTATGACTGTACCTTTATCTGTCATCATAAGCACATCACAGTCATCACTTACTTCACTGCTATATATAACATTGCCATTCCTCCGAGATGTTATGATATTCGTTACACCTACACCACCCCGGTTTGTTGTTCTATATTCGTATATGGATGTCCTCTTGCCAAAGCCATTTTCTGTGATTGTCAAAATAAATTCCTCATCCAGGGCCAGTTGCTTCACTTCGTCCAGAGTTAGAATGGTCAATAGATTTTCATCAATTTTTGGAAAGTCAAAATACAAGTCTCCATTCTCCGTAGCTTTTTTCAATCTGTTTCCTATGGCCAGTCTGTCGATCACTGGAATCCTCAGATAAGCCTCACGTTTCTCCGAATCTTCTATTTTAGAGTATCTAAGTATAGACATGGACACTATTTGGTTGTTTCTATCGAGTCTCATCCCCCTCACCCCGGAGGAGCTTCGGCTCTGGAAAACCCTCAGCACCTCCAGAGGAAATCTTATACATTTACCGAGCTTGGAGGAGAGCAACAGATGGTCATCATCATTACACAGAGCGACCTGCACCAGAGAATCCCCATCATCAAGTTTTATAGCAATTTTTCCGCCTGACTGGACGCTTTCGAAGGCATCCATGGAGTTCCTCCGAACATTGCCTAATTCTGTGGCGAATACTATATTTTTTGTCACCCATTCTTCCTTTTTACTGCTCAGAGGTAATACCGTTGTTATGAATTCGTTCTTTTCCAGAGGAAGCAAATTAACTATGGCTCTACCCTTGGAGTTGTTCCCGCCTAGCGGCAGCCTGTGTGTCTTTAGTCGATAAACTATACCTCGATTTGAGAAGAACAGTATAGGCGTATGTGTATCGGCTATAAATATGTTATTAGTCAAATCATCGTCCTGTACAGTTATGCCCATTTTTCCCCTTCCCCCTCTATTCTGCGCCCGATAGCTCGAGAGGGGAATGCGCTTTATATAGCCGCCAACTGTAGCTATAATCACCATATCTTCCTTTGGTATCAGATCTTCAGCATCAAAATCCCCTTCCTCACGAATAATCTGACTTCTTCTTCCAGTAGCAAAATTATTTTTTATTTCCAGCAGCTCTTGTTTTATCAGACCCATTAGCCTGCTTTTGTCACTCAATATAGCTATATACTCAACTATCCTAGCAGCCACCTCCTTCAGATCATTATCAATCTTATCGTCCTCAAGAGCCGTCAATTTTGACAAATTCATATCCAAAATAGCTCTAGCTTGCTCTTCGGTGAAAAAAAATTTACCATCCTTAATTTTATTCCCTCTATCTTCCACCAGTTCTATAAGGCTTATAACAGAAACAGCATTCCATTCTCTCTCCATAAGTTCCGCCCGAGCGTCAGCCACATCTTTGGCTGCCCTAATTATCTTCACTATCTCGTCTATATGGTCCACAGCCACCCGCAGTCCTATAAGAATATGGGCTTTCTCCCGATCCCTGCGCAGAAGAAACTGGGTTCTTCGGCTAACGGTTTCCTTCCGGAATTCTGTAAATAACCTTATTACATCGAGAAGATTTAGGAGTTCCGGTTTACCCCCATTGAGAGCCAACATATTAACCGGAAAGTTCGACTGAAGCGGAGTGAAGGAATAGAGTTGATTCAAAATTACCTCGCTGACAGCATCCTTTCTCAGCTCTATCACCACCCGCAGGCCTTCTTTGCTGGACTCATCCCTCAGATCGGAAACTCCCTCGATTTTCTTCTCTCTAACCAGTTCGGCTATCTTTTCAACGAGCTTTGATTTAACCACCTGAAAAGGTATGGACTTTATTATTATAGATTCCCTACCCTTTTTCTCCTCTATAAAGGTTTCACCCCGCATTATCACAGAACCCCGACCTGTTCTAGCAGCCTGGCTGTAGCCACCCCTTCCAATAATCAGGCAGTCTGTAGGAAAATCCGGAGCTGGTATAATATTTAACAGCTCCTCCAAAGTAACCTGGGGATTGTCTATATATTCCATTGTACCACTGATAACTTCCCCCAGATTGTGGGGAGGAATATTGGTAGCCATGCCCACAGCTATGCCGGCGCTGCCATTGACCAGCAGATTGGGGAACTTTGCCGGCAGCACAGTTGGCTCCTTTTCGGTTCCATCATAGTTTGGCATAAAGTCAACGGTGTCCTTATCTATGTCATCCACTAGGAACATAGAAATTTTCTCCATTCGGGCCTCAGTATACCTGGGGGCCGCCGCCGGGTCATCGTCTATGGAGCCAAAGTTTCCCTGGCCATTTATCAGAGGAACACCCATAGAGAAGTCCTGAACCATCCTCACCAGAGCCTCGTAGATGGAACTGTCCCCATGGGGATGATATTTACCCATCACATCTCCGACTATTTTGGCACATTTTCTGAATGGTTTGCCATGTTCATAGCCACATTCATGCATAGAATACAATATTCGCCGGTGCACCGGCTTTAAACCATCACAGACATCCGGAATTGCCCTAGATACAATTATGCTCATAGCATAGTCCAGGTAAGACTTCTTCATTTCTTCCGAAATATCGACACTCACCACATCCCCCTGCCTGTGGTCGGTTTCTTCTGGCATTTGTTTTTAGTTGACAAGTATTTCACTACTGTACAGGTTCACAATCTATTTTTCAAGGGTATAGCAAACTCTTTTTTGTGAATCCTCTGGTCTATGTTGGATTCCCCGATTTCGACACTACTGCCGGCTACAGTATGATAAAAATCATAAAAACCCACTCTCCCCTAAACCTCGTAGGGGCTCGGGAGCAGAGGAAAATAAACTACTTAATCCCCCTCTAACTATCGATGTGACGAACACGCCCTACCTCTGTGCCCATTACTCCCAGAGATAATTCAGTTTCTATGACCCTAGCCCCGAACCGGAGAAGGATTCTTTGCTTTCCCATAGAAATAGTTGGCAATCTGGTAGACAAGAGGGATAGCTGTCAGCACCGCAGCTGGAGTAGCAATA
>JAIRWJ010000096.1 GCA_031269065.1 Rickettsiales bacterium | reverse complement strand
TTTACTCTATTATCCCGATGAACTTTTTTAAATCAAGGAGTTTTGGGATTTTTATGTTGTTCATGTCCAATTCCTCCCCCAAGTTTCTTCGAAATCGGAGCAGGAACAGACTTCTATCTTCGGAGGGAACTCCGTTGGAATGTAAGACAGGAGAAGGCTGCATGAGGGCAACTCCGTTTCTCATATTATGGCTACCTTTATATAGGATAATGCAATAACCACCCCCCGAGTCTTTCCCGCCATTTTCTCTGCCTATTTGATTGTTCAGTTCACTGAATCTCTCTAGCATTTCTTCCTCTTCCCCTCTTCTTCTTCGGCTCTTTTCATTCTATTCTCCTCTCTCGTTTCCATATCCTGTTCCACTCTATCCATTAGTGCCAGCAGTTTGTCTGTTTTGGATCTTTTGTTATGGTCGGGTTCCATCATCGCTGAGGTTATCATTAGTTCAAATTCCTTATACCTATAAAAATAACATCATTGTTTATGACATGAATACTAAGACCATGGGGGGGTCAAAAGATGTGAGGCAAAAAGATTTTTAATTTTCTCCAAAATTTTTTCTGACAGAAGCTAACTTCCTCCTACTCCTACTCACGAGCTTCTGCAAGGATCGTTGGGAGGACTGGGATGATACTAGCGTAAACATTGTTTTTAATTGATAAATCTTTACTTTACTCCCATTAAACAATGGTAGAGCCATATGGTGGACGATTTGGTGGAGTATTTAAAGATATCCAAGACTGTTGATGAACAAAAACTGAAAAAACTTGGTCTCGTCAGAGAACTAGGCATTGAACCCTATCCTCATATTTTCAGGCCGACGATCCATTCGGACGAGTTGCTATCAAAATATGCGGATCTGGAAACCGAAGAACATAGAGAAAATGATCTGTACTCTGTCGCCGGAAGGCTTATGTTCAGAAGAAAAATGGGTAAAGCTTCCTTTTATGATTTGTATGATGAAAATGGAAAAATACAGATTTATCTGCAACAGATGGAATTGAGCGAACTCGAGAGAGCTCTACTGCCAAATCTGGATATAGGGGATTTTATTGGCATCAGTGGCTTTGTCTTTAGAACGAAGACTGGAGAAATTAGTATTCACTGTAGGAGCATAAAACTGTTATCGAAGTCTATAGCTCCGATGCCTGAAAAATTCCATGGACTCTCTGATTTGGAACTCAGGTATAGGCAAAGATTTGTGGATATGACTATAAACCCAGCTGTGCGCGATGTATTCAAAAAGAGATGTTTTATAGTCAATGAGATTAGGAGCTATCTCATGGCCAGAGGATTCACGGAGGTGGAAACGCCGATTCTACAGCCAATCTATGGGGGTGCCAGTGCGAGACCATTTGTAACACACCACAATGTTCTGGATTCGGACCTTTTTCTTAGAATAAGTCCTGAACTGTACCTCAAGAGACTAATTGCCGGTGGTTTTGAGAAAGTTTTTGATATAGCTAAGAACTTCAGAAATGAAGGGTGCGACGCGACCCACAATCCGGAATTCACAATGATAGAGTGGTACGAGGCCTATACAGACTATAACTACCAGATGGAACAGGTTGAGAACATGATAGAGAGTATCGTCAAAAAACTCTATAATGGTGAGACAAAGGTAAAATTTGGCGACCAGGAAATAGACTATCAAACGCCTTGGAGAAGACTGACTATGTGGGATGCTCTGAGACAATATGCTGGCATAGAACCCAATACAATCACAAAAGACGAGGTAGTCAGAGAGCTTGACAAATATAAGAGTAAGATCGAACTGCATAAGAGTAAGGGTGAATTGCTAGCCGAACTTTTCGAGGAAACCTGTGAGAAATACCTGATAGCACCGACCTTTGTGATAGACCATCCGGTTGAGATATCTCCGCTGACCAAAAAGCATCGCGATCCCAGCAAGGATGGTCTTGTCGAGAGATTTGAGCTATTCATAGCCCAGAAAGAGGTCTCAAATTGCTACAGTGAACTAAATGATCCGGTGGACCAGGGTCTGAGACTCTATGAGCAGGAACAGTATAGAGCATTTGACGAGGAAGCACAACCTATGGATAAAAACTTTATTCACTGTGTAGAATTCGCTATGCCTCCGCTAGGGGGAGTGGGAATTGGTATGGATAGGCTTGTCATGCTTCTAACAGACCAGCAGAGCATCAGAGATGTCATAGCATTCCCCATAATGAAGCTCAGGGATGAGGACATGCGATGAGAATTTCAGGTTTACTAGATCCACCAGAAACTTTATTTGTTCCTGCCAAACAACCACCCAAAGAAACTCCTCTTTTTTTTACTTTCCTCCGCCGTACCCTGAGGGGAATCTAGGCTTAAAAAATCGTTGCTAGCTTTGTCTTCTTTCCTCATATTTTCTAATCTGCCAACATTCTTACCATTGATAGATTCTGTGTCCTCAAACAATTTTTTCAATTTTCCTATAATTTCCTCTGAATCGACCATATAACTTCATAATGATGAAATAACTGTCCCATGCTACGTTATAAAAAATAACTTGTCAAACAGTTGGATTTTTGGGGGATTATCCTCTAATTATTCATTGTATCATCTTCTTTCTGTTTTGCTATTCTCCTGTCCTCTAGGGTGCTCTAAACAGTGTCTATATGGTGGTGTTAAACTTCTAGTCGTACCTGGTGTAATCGCTGCTGTGTCCTGAGAATATCTCATATATTACATCCATTTCTAAG
Organism: Rickettsiales bacterium; assembly: GCA_031269065.1. Taxonomy (GTDB): domain Bacteria; phylum Pseudomonadota; class Alphaproteobacteria; order Rickettsiales; family UBA1997; genus CALXRO01. The sequence goes on along the minus strand of JAIRWJ010000096.1, from coordinate 2,243 downwards.
TCTATTCCTTTTTCTGGAAGTCTATAGTTTTTTCTGTTCTTCTTTAGCATTGGATATTAGGGAATAACTTATATATTCCCTAATATCCACTATTAAAGAGCGGGGTCTAGATTCTTAGTCTAAAATCACATTTTTTACCTTCTGAAAAGTTAATGCAAATTATTCGTTTGTTTTTTAGATTTATCCTTTTTATCTGTTTCTGACCTCTCTACGGGAGTTTCTGTGGCACCAACTACAAATATTTCATATTCCTCATCACTTTAAAATACTTTTTTCTTGCCAGGAAGTTTGAATTCATCACAGTGACACCTGCCCGGCAGATAATTTTAGATATTATTGGCCTCTGTACTCCATAGCTGATTTCCAGGTGAAACATAGTTTTTTCTCCCTCAGACATTCTAGTGTCAACAGAGGTTTATCGGCCACAGAAAACTCAATTTCAGGATTTACAGTCTACCTCTTTCTCCGCTGGACCTCTTCTAATTCAGTCAGCGTGAACTCAAAGATACTTCTCTTGACTCCCGCCGGTAGTCTGAAGTCCACATTTCCGAGATTCTTTAACTGGTCCCATTTTGAAGTCACCTAGTCTATATCTCCTGGCTATTTATTTAGTGACAAACCAATAACCAAAGAACATTGTTAGGCCAAGTGTTAGTTCAGAAACAGGTCCATCGTAGGCTCAGTATGGATAAAACAAATGCGGGTCAAGTTTAGCCATCCAGAGGTGAATTTTAGTTTCCTCCAGCGGCCTGCAGGGCCGAGGAAGAGGGAGATCTGAACTTGATCTACAATTTTCACCCCGACCACGCCTGATGCATTTTTTGGATTAGTTTAGAGTAACTAGGAACTCTCGGGGAACCATAACTACTCTACCATTTCGGTCCAGCCATATTGCGATTCTGACCCTGCTGCTGATTATGTCCAGGTATCTCGCCGAAGACCGCACTTAACATTTCAGATTCATCTTCTTTCTCCATTTTTTTCTTTTCTATTTTCTCCTCCACCATCTCTCCCCGGACTATAGCTAGTAGCTCTGCCGAATCAGCCCTATACGATGGATCTACCAATGATGACCTATTGATAATTTTTACCACAATCGGATCCAAACCTTCTACCTCGGAAATAAGCGACTCCGTACCACTCGAAAACTCTGTTGCCAGATTACGATAATCCTCAATATTTCGCTCACCGATTAATACTCTACGGAACAACTCGTAAATCAATATTCCCATAGACCAAGTGTCGACTTTAGCGGGGTTTATAGGTTCGCCATTCAGGATCTCGGGAGCACAATGGGGAGTTTTAAGCTTGGTGTGTAGTTTCTCTAGAGCGTTAAAATCATGGGAACTTTTCATGTCGACTATAGCACCATTTATAAACACCAGACTACCATCATTCCTGACACCTATATTATCCGCTTCAAGACATTGAACCATCAAATATCCATCTTTGTTGAGCTCCGACATAAGATAAACCAAATTTCTAAAATTATTATTAACAATATACACCATACTTCTTGGGTCAAAATCAGAAATCTTCCTCAGACTGGTTATGTCTTCGAGTATGACATAGCTACAATCCGCACCAATTTTTAAAACAGGAAAGAATGATGCCAGATTCTTTCTACTTAGGAAGTTGTGCACATTATTATAGGTAAACTCGTCTTTGCATTCTTTTTCCACGCCTGGTTTGAAAACTTTCAACAAAATATTTCTCATCCTAGTATTTCCAAAAAACCTATAGACTTTACACATTCCACGTTCATCAACCAAACTAGTCAGATCAATCTCAACAGCATTTCCCATTGCATCCCCGAGAATTAACCTGCTTTCCCGGAGATCACAGGCGACAATATCCGCAAATTTAAAGAATTCGCCATTTCCTTTCACAATATGCGCTAATTCTCGAACATTTTCTTCTAAACTCATCAAGATTTCGACCTGTTTCAAAGCCTCTTTAAGGGACATTCTTCCTTTGACCAATGGTTCACAGCAGCCTTTTATCAGATTTTTCAGTATCGCCAGCATCCCTAGAGCCACTACATTACCACTATATATATTCGGCATGTTTCTAAGCATTTCTCCTATCTGATTTCTAAACTCGGCATGATTGTTTTCATTGCGCAGCAGTGCAAGGCTACCCATAAATTCCCTGTTCCCAGAGATTTCAGACAATAGGCTTACTATGGCCATCGTAAGAGACCAGAAATCAGTCCCAATAAATTCCTCTCGAGAAGGCCTTTT
>JAIRWJ010000088.1 GCA_031269065.1 Rickettsiales bacterium | reverse complement strand
CATCCCGATTCCTCAGTTTATAGCTTTGCTCCACCCTTTTATCATTAACAGTAATCTCTTTTTTTCTTATAAATCTCCAGATATCCGTGATATTACTATTTATGTACATTGCCCGGAGAAATCGATCAACGCTGATATCTTCCTGGCCTTCGACAACAACTAGATTAACCATTTTTTCTATCAAATCCCAGATACACTTAGCACAAAACCTCTATTCCCCTAGCCCTCCAGAATATTCTCTGGGAGCTAATAAATCAAGGACTTTCCAAGAGTCTAATATTTTGCATGGTCTACATATATTACTGTTGTATAAATTGAACAGATAACCTAGGAATTCGTGAGTAATGTAATATCTATAGTAAATATCAGTTTACACTCCAGAGTACCTATTTTTCCTGTGTTGCCTTTACTTTTTGCTCTTTCCTGTTCATAGAGAGGTTCACCAACGGAAACATATTAGAATCCACTAGTCCATTTTTCCTGTAGATTCTGAGGTCATCTATTAGAGAGGTCAATAGGGATTAGGTAGGACTAAACAGTAAGACTTATTTAATAGGCCTGTTTACCCGCATTCTGGCCCTTTCCTGTTTCGGATGCTGGAAGCTCAAGCTAAAATTTAACCTAATTGTCTCTCATCCTGTCTCTTCCTTTGGCATTCCGTGGTAAAAACCTACTCCAAAAATTATAAAAATAGAAAATAACAGTTATATAAGAATCTTATACCTAAAATAATGGTTGATTTTATCTAAAAAAATGTCATAGTGAAAATATGTTAATATTAGTTAGGTTATGTCGGAGACAGGAGAGGAAGATAATGTGATGAATCGTAAGAAAAAACGAATACAAAGGGCACAGTCTGGGCAATCAGGGGCTTCAGGTCGCAGAAAAAAATCGGATTCAAGTAGACCGGTACCAAGCGGTTCTGGAAAGGTTAGTCCAGTTCTATCGAATGAGGCAGATCTCGATGAACAGAAGATCACGGGTTCTAACACCCAGGCATCACCTGCAGCGCAAGCAACTCCTCTGGTCGATGAGTTGGACGGCGATGGAAAACCTAGTCCCAGTGCCAAACCACCAATTCCCAAGCCTGCTGTGGAGCAAAAAATTACCAATTCCATGAGGAAAGACTTTGTGAGACACAGGATCGATTCCACAAGAAGTGAAGTAAGCAATCCAATGAACGACGGATACCATCTCTTCACCATGATGAATATGTTATCTATTCTGGGTAAGGACGAAGAGTATGTTAAAAGCTTTGTGGATAGGATTATGTACCTAGCTAGACCATTCGAAAACAAAAATATAGATCTGAATGTGTTGGCAAGCAAAAAAGTAGATGGGTTGGGGAAAATGGACGCTAGTAGAGTATCCGATAGAATGGCGGAAATTGCAGAAATGAAATCCATTATGGAGTCGGAGTTCGAAACAGATTGGAAAAATGAAGAAAATGTAGATCCCTCCAAGTTGGATGAGGATAGGTCGGAGTACAGACAATATATCATCGAAAACATCACTGGTGCGGTCATTTCCGTTGGAAAATTTGAAGACATGGCGGGAATTGGGCATGGGTTGAGTTTTGAAGTTATGAGCTGTGCTTCCGATGTTGAGATATTTCGAGACACCTACAGGGATAGAGTCGATCATGAATCAATGAATAAATTACTTGAATCTACCAGAATCTATAAGGAAGATTCGCTTATTCTGGATGAAAGCATAAAATTAGCCAAAGCTAGGACCGAGGAGGTACAAAGACACAACAAGGATGTTGTTGAAAGAAATTTTGAAATGGCTGGAAGCACACTGGGCGTGTGAGCAGCTGCTGTAGCTGTGGCATTCCCTCCAGCTTTGGTAGTGGTGCTTATTGCTTATCTGTTCTATACCAACGAGTTATATTCTAATAAGACCAATGGAAATAAATATATGGTAAATGCAGTTTCGGCTATCAAAAGAGGACTAAAGGGACAAGAAGATAAATTCAGTAGAAATCTAGAAAAAAGTACCAGGGAAGGGACGGCCAAAGTTGTTTCCACTGCTTCGGAGGAACGAAGCAAATTAATTAGAGAATTTACCGAGTCAATTCCAGAAAATATGAGACCATTTGTTGGAAGCTTTATGAGCAGAAATCTGGAAGATTTAAAAACTGTTAAAAAGTTTACAGAAGCCAGAGATAGAGAGAAAGAAAGAGAGAAAGAGGGAAGGGGGAAAGAGGATAAAAACGAGGATGAAAGGAAAAATACCAAAGAAGACAGAAGGAATAGGGACAGAAAGAGTACAAGCAATGAAGACAAGAACAACAGTGAAAAGAAAAAGGAATATGAAAAACTGTGCGAATGTAGTAGTGAAGTGTCTGAACAATTACTAGATAAAGAAGTTTCGATGCATATCTAAGTGCTATTTTTGGGATAGTCGGCCAAACAACGGATGCTGCGATTCTCCCTTTTCCAAAAAACCGCTCTGTTCACCTCCTTGCAAATAGGAAAGGGAATAACTATATGATTGACAGTTTGATAAATTGAAATTCATATGGCAGAAAGGCAGGATTTTGAGTTTGGAGTGGAAAACAGGAAAATACTGAAGTTAATGATCCACTCTCTCTATACAAATAGAGACATAGTTGTCAGAGAACTAATTTCTAACTGCTCGGATGCCTGTGACAAACTTAGATATAGAGCCACCATGGAACCAGATATCTTGGGAAACGATGGAGAGTTGAAAATAGATATAGAGATCGACGAGGAAGCCAGGACACTATCCATAGGAGATAATGGAATAGGGATGAGCCGTGAAGAGTTGGTAGTTCAGCTTGGCACCATAGCAAAATCCGGGACAGAAACCTTCCTGGAACAGATGTCTAAGAGCGGTGAACAGAATAATTTGGAACTCATAGGCCAATTTGGTGTCGGTTTTTACTCATCTTTCATGATAGCGAAGAAGGTTGAGGTCATTTCCAGAGTTCCTGGAAGTGAGGAGGTCTATATCTGGGAATCTGACGGAGAAGGTGAGTTTAGAGTAGAAAAATTCAATGGAAAATTTACGAGAGGAACCAAAGTCATACTCTATCTCAAAGACGATAGTGACCTATTTCTGGATAAATTTCATATAAAACATATAGTGAAGGCCTACTCGGACCATATAGTCTTTCCTATAAGACTAAAAATGGGAACAACCGATTCCAGCCTGGAAACTATAAATACAGGCACTGCTCTCTGGACTAGACCAAAGGTCGATATAACCCGAGAGCAGTACCTGGAATTCTACAGACATGCAGTTCATATGCCAGGAGAGCCTTGGATGATTCTCCATAACCGTGTGGAGGGCAATCTGGAATTTACAAATCTTCTGTTTATTCCAGACCGTAGGAATTTTGATCTATTCAACCCAGAGATGAATACCCGGGTGAAGCTATATATAAAAAGGGTTTTCATAACAGAGGAAAATATCCAACTTCTGCCCAGATATCTCAGATTTGTCCAGGGCATTGTGGATAGCCAAGACCTACCTCTTAACATTAGCCGGGAAACTCTTCAGTACAGCAGTATGGTAGAAAAAATAAGAAAGGCGCTGGTTAAAAAGATATTTTCCGAACTGGAAAAGAAGGACCAGAGCGAACCAGACGAGTACCTGAAATTTTGGGACAATTTTGGTGCAGCTATAAAAGAAGGCCTTTGCGAGCACAATGTGGACAACGACAGTCTACTTGATCTGTGCAAATTCTATAGCAGCAAATCTGTAAATAAACCTATAGGGCTAAAAACCTACCTAGAACGTGCCCTGCCCGACCAGAAAACCATATACTACATAACCGGAAACTCTATCCAGAATGCAGACAACAGCCCCCAGGTTGAGGGTTTTAAGGCAAAGGACATAGAAGTACTATATCTGTGCGATACAGTTGATGATTTCTGGACCACGGCCACCTATAAATACAGAGATTATCAATTTAAATCTATAACTAGAGCAGACATAGACATAGACAATCTCAGTGGAAAAGAAGAGGAGAAATCGGAAGATTTGGAATTCGACGATGACCGGGCCGAAAAGGAAAGGCTCAACAGAGAAAAAGAATCTAGGAACATGACAGAGAGTAGTTATGGAAGCCTCATAGAATTGTTCAAGACCACCCTGGAAAGTTGCAACCTGAAGGATATCAGGATTTCCAAAAAGCTAACAAAGAGCCCAGTTTGCCTCGTAGCCGACGAAAAGGCCATGGATATAAAACTTGAGAGATTTCTTCTAGAACAGAAGCAAATTATGGCGCCAATGCCGAAGATACTAGAGATAAACCCCCAACATAGCTTACTCCAGACTTTGCAGGAGAACCTAGACAATCCAGACAAACTTAGAAATTCCCAGGAAATTATCAGAGTATTGTTCGATGAAGCCTGTCTTCTCGAGGGAGAGCCCTTAAGAAACCCCACTGAATTTGCTGCCCGGATCAATGGGTTTATGGAGAAAACAAAATAGAATCGGCAGCCTGCCGTCATCCCAGACCCAGAATTCTTGTAATAGAGCATAGATTCATTGAGTACAGAAAGGGTCCAAAGACTATGGAGTGCCATATATTACTGCCTATGATCCCAAAAACCAGTGGAATGGCAGAAAGACTCAACAGTAGAATAGCGAAAGCTCTGAGAGATAAAGATATTGGAGGAAGAATTCAAAACAAAAAACTCTTTGATAATCAGATTGATAATCAAGAAAGCCTTCTACCTCTATCCCCATCCCAACCCTCCCCCGGCCTTCGGCCAAGGGAGGAAATTCCAGCTCATCATCTTCGTCCACTACAGTGACTCCAGTCCTTTCCAAGGCACCCTGGGCTAGATGCGGACAGAGTTCCACTTCCACTACCGCTGAGAGAACCTCCCAGCTGCTTCTGTTTGGATGAGGACTCCTCTGTGCTTTGAAGAGACTCTAGCTCCAGGTCTCCGGCTACGCTGATGCTGAGCTCCAGTCCAAAGACACTTTTCTTTGGAAGTTCGATGGCTTTTGTTTGAGGGGTAAATAACAGACCACAGAGGATTGAAACGGAGTAAAATGAAAATAAAATTAATTTTTTGGAATTAGACACCGAACCCCGTGTTCTTTCTAGCTTTGGCTTTCATGTAATCAACACTTCTTTCACGAGAAATTTTTCCTGATTTATAATACATAATGTCGACTTTATTGTAATCATTTATCCAACTGCAAACACCAGCGGG
>JAIRWJ010000028.1 GCA_031269065.1 Rickettsiales bacterium | reverse complement strand
AAAGATGCCTGGGGGTCTGGAGGAAGATGTAAAAAACTCTAAAATATTTGAATCTATGGATCTGTGGTTGATCTATGAGATGAACAGTCTGGTGGACGGCTACAACCAGGCCTTCGGCGACTACGAATATAACAGGGCATTGGAACTGCTGGAAAATTTTTTCTGGAACCATTTCTGTGACAACTATCTGGAGATAGTAAAAATTAGGTGCTATGGTTTAGACAGTGTTAGATATGGAGGGAAGAATCTGACGACGGAGGAACAAGGGAGAGTTCTAACATCCCAGCAGTCGGCTCTGGTAACTATTTATCATGTTTACAATAGCCTACTAAAGCTATTCGCTCCATTCATTCCTGTTCTGTGTGAAGAAATTTACTCCTGTCTCTTTGAAGAAGAGTTTAGAGCCAAAAAGTCTCTACACAGTAGAGGCAACTGCGCCCGAGTTGCTAAAATTACTCCGAACGATGATGTACTAGATGTTGGGCAAATTGTACTGAATATCGTCGGGGATGTTAGGAGATATAAATCCGAAAAAAACATTTCTCTTAGAGAGAAACTAAAAAAGTTGACTATTCATAGCACCATTGGCCTGGAATCAGTTCTAGAAGATCTAGAAAATGTCTGCAACACCGAAAGGATCATAGTAGTTCCTGCTAGGGAATATGCACTGAATTTTGAATAACTAGGAACAGTAAAATGGAACCATTGAATTATATAGAGCGGGAACTCGGAAAAAATTCTAGTGAAGCGGTAAAAACCAGCACGAAGCACTTTTTTAAAGAGGAAATTCATACCCTAGGGGTTAAAAGTGTCCAGGTCAAGCGAATAGCTAGAGATGTACTGGCTCTGCTCAGGAATAGTCCCAGAGAAAGGGTATTTGATCTCTGTGAGACGCTCTGGCAATCCGGCTACCTGGAAAAATGCGGCTTAGCCTGTGAACTAGCCTATGCTATGAAGAAATTATACGTTCCTGGCGATTTTGGGATGTTTGAGCGCTGGGTGGATAATTACGTCAGCAACTGGGCGAACTGTGATTCTCTCTGTAATCATAGTGTCGGCTCATTCGTAGAGATGTACCCAGAATTCCTGGACAAACTAAAACTCTGGACAAAATCTCTCAACCGCTGGAAAAAAAGGGCCGCTGCTGTATCTCTTATAATTCCGGCGCGCCGAGGACTAGTGCCCTCGGTGGATATTCTGGCTATAGCCGATGCTTTGCTAACCGATGGAGATGATATGGTCCAGAAAGGCTATGGTTGGCTACTGAAGGCTACCAGTGAGGCACATAGAGATGAAATATTCAACTATGTGGTGACTAAAAAAAATATCATGCCAAGAATAGCCCTTCGCTATGCCATTGAGAAGATGCCCCAGGAAATGAGGAAACTTGCTATGGAGCATTAGACCTATTTCCAAGCCAACACTTGATCTGGAAGTCTTTCGCCAGCTACACAGTTTTGCTATTAGGGAAAATAGCTGTGAATTATTGTACATTGGCGCTATTCCAAGCCTACTCTGGCTCCAAATTACAAATAACGGAGCCAAAACGGGCTCGGAAACAGATCTAATACAAACCATCAGCGCTGGCCACCACACAAGAATACACAAGTAACCCAGTCAGGAGATATTCACCTCTGCCCGGTGGTTGTTACTTCTGTTCTTTGGCTAGTTTGGTAATTTCTTCCTTGATAATTTCGGTATATTTAACTATTGTGGATACTGAAACACCATCTTTCAGCATCAACAGAGCGGTGTCTCGTTTACCCTCTTTCCTACCCTTCTCTATTCCCTTCACTATTCCTCTCTCCATAGCTGTTGTCTCTGCCGCTATTCTATCATTTTTAGCCATAAGGCAGGCGCCGTACTGGATTCTAAAATTCTTGTCTCCACTTATCTTTTTCAGCTCTGCCATAGCTTCTCCTATTTCGGGTACTCTATTGATAATATCCTTTGGAATTATTTCGATACTTCAGGGAGGATATTTAAACCTTGCTACCAGACCTTAAGAGTTTCTTTTAGTCCTAGCAACTCTTTTCTGTCCAGCCCTGTGCATTCGGCCACTAGCTCCAGATCCATGTTTTTTCTTAGCATCAACAGAGCGGTGTCTCGCTTACCCTCTTTCCTACCCTTCTCTATCCCCTTCTCTATTCCTCTCTCCATAGCTGTTGTCTCTGCCGCTATTCTATCATTTTTAGCCATAAGGTAGGCATCGTACTGGATTCTAAAATTCTTGTCTCCACTTATCTTTTTTAGCTCTGTCATAGCTTCTCCTATTTCGGGTACTCTGTTAATAATATCCTCTGGAATTATAGCAGGATGTTTTATAAAAGTCATCCAGAGGTGTAGCATGTTGATATTGTCCTTATACATCATATCTCCAGCAGCATATTTCATTTTTGTCAGTTCTAGCGTAAGGGTACGAAACTTTCTAGTACCAACTTCCATCGGATCAATGCCATTATTCAGTATAGCGTTGGTAATTTCATTTAGATGATATTTCCTATCGGCAAATATCGGAAAGTCTGTGATCCAGATGGAAATCACATCTGGTATGCTATTGTAGTTCTGTCCAGAATCCAATTCCCGGGGAATTATACGATATTGGTAGAAAGCTGCTCTATTCAGAATATCATCATAGTTTTTACACTGAATCTCTATATTCAAGATTGTTCCTCTGGGAGTTCTGGCTAGAATATCCAGTCTAATGTCTTTACCATTTTCTCTGTCTCTAGGGATTTCCGGATTGATCAGCTCCAGAGATTCTATCTCTGGTTCTCCCCGGAGGATAGAGTTCAGAAGACTCACAAGTATTCTTTTGTGTTCTCCTAACCCAAATATGTGCTTGAATACAAAATCTGCTGTCACACTTAATAGTTTTTTACTTTCTTTTTCTGATTCCATCCCATCATCACTGTTGATATAGCTAGTAGTCTAGCAGATTTTTGATACTTTGTCAAATGTCTGGGTTGAATTATATAGGGCCTAGGCATGAAAAATTTAACACAGCCAGAACAGAGGCTAGGATTCCAGTAGACCCCTGTACTCAACCTGGCAATGCTCTTTGGTTCAGAGTGATAGCAGACGGGTACAGACTTGGAAGAAGAAAAAATTTAATCGAAACTCTCTAGGAAAAGGCAAGTTCTTTGATTAGTTTCTCCAGGTTGTCGGTTTCAAGCACTTTGTTATTCCTCTGGAAATGGCACTTGACACACTCCTGAAGTACTACAAAGCCGCCACTCCTCTGAACCAGAGAAATCGGTCGCATCATCCCTCGACAACTACAAGCCCTATCTCCTGGATTTATATCTACATGCTTTGAATATAAACAATTTGGACAGTGGTTTGTAAAGCCATTGCCCTTTACAAACTGGCCACAATTTTCGCAGACAAAATCCTCCACATTCTTCCGAAATTTCTTCATTTTCCGACCAATTCCCAGCTGGTTCCGTCCTTTGTGTCCCTAAGAACAACTCCCCGAGCTTTCAGCTCCTCCCTCAGTTCATCGGATTTAGCCCAATTATTTTCGGCCCTAGCCTCATTTCTGGTTCTAACCAGCTTCTCTATTTCTGACCTTTCCGCTGCTCCAAGAGACAGGCCGTTGTCCAGCAGGTTCTCGTCGAAGATCCCAAGAAATTCTAGGGCATTTTTTAGTTTACTCTTTTCACCATTTCTGCTAAATCTGCTGAGCGTTGCGACCACTTTAGGAGTATTGAGGTCGTCGCAAAGATTGTCCAGAATCTCCCCAGGAATCGAGTGGTCTCCATCAATAGTCTCCAGACCTCTATGGAAAGTTCTCAGCAGAGTTTCAGATTCTCCTATAAGGTCCATGGTGAAATTCAGAGGCTTTCTATAGTGATTCCTGATCAGCGCCAGTCTGATGACAGAACCCGGCAGAGCCTTTCTTCTTAGTTCGTCTAGGGTTATGAAATTCTTCAGTGATTTTGACATCTTTTTGCCATCTATCATGAGAGAACCCACATGAAACCAGAACCTAGCAAAGCCACTGCCGGTGAATGCACACCTACTCTGAGCTATTTCATTCTCATGGTGGGGAAACTTCAGATCCACTCCACCACAATGTAAATCAAAGTCCGTTCCCAGATATCTATGACTCATTGCAGAACACTCAATGTGCCATCCGGGCCTACCCAGTCCCCAGGGACTAGTGAACCTGATAGACTCGTCATCATCGACGGCGCTTGGTTTCCAGAGAACAAAATCCAACAGGTTTCTCTTAGCCGGATTGTCCTCGATTCTGACAGCTTCCAGCAATTTGTCTGCATCTATGTGGGACAACAGTCCATAGTCTCCATAGCTACCTATATCGAAAAACACATGACCATTTGCTTCGTAGCCATGGCCATTCGCTAATATTCTTTCGATAAGGGCTATTATGCCCTCTAGGTTGTCAGTGACTCTGGGTTCGTAGGTTGGCCTGGAGTTATTCAGATACAACAGATCATCTCCGCAGAGAGCTATTGTCCTCTCCGTGAGATCTCTCGGAGATGTTCTCTCATCTCTAGCTCGGGCATTTATCTTATCGTCAACATCCGTAATATTTCTGACGTAGATAACATTTTTATAGAGTGCTCTCAATAACTTCACCAGAATATCAACCAACACATACGTTCTTCCATGACCAATGTGGGCATTAGAATAGACAGTCATGCCACAAGCATAGATTCCGACTTTCTCACTGTCCAGCGGCTCAAATCTCTCTATTCTACCACTAGCTGTGTTGAATAGATTAAACATTCACGACTTATTCTTTGGTTCTAACTGCTGCACCACCTTGGAACTAGGTTTTTCATCAGTGGTTCTCTTTAGATCGCAGTTTATATTTGCCCCATAGTCAACCACAAGGAATTTATATTCTAGAGCACCATTGACCACAGCCGTGTCTGAAATGTTTATTTTCTCGCTGTAGGCTTTTCCTTCAAAATTACCTTTGATATTAAACGTTTTACTTTTCACATCTCCCTTTATAGAACCAGTTTCGCGGATTGTCAGAGTGTCAGCCAGAACATTACCCTCGATACTCCCTTCCACCTCCATGTTGCTGCAGTTTTTTACATCTCCCAGGAAGATTGTTCCGCCAGACACCAGTGAAGGAACAGCATCCTTTGTAAAACTCTTAATCAGTGACATAATATCCTCAAAATTTAGCTGCTATGACAATAACCAGATATAAGAAATAAGCAACCCCTACCTCCCTGCCAAAAGACAGATGAGAGGAAGATCCCTTCCTACCTCTCATCCTGATTTTCTACAGAAAAAACCTCCCTCCACAAAGAACTCTTTCCAGAAATCAGATTGTAAGTCAATAGGGACCATTTTAAACATGCTATTACGTTTTTGGGGGAGAGAATATTTCTCTCTCTAGTGCACAACGATCTTACTCTTCCTAAGCTTGCTGTCTGTGCCAACGGCAATGTCCAGAAGTTTACCAGCTTGGATAAAATCACCCGGATTTACTTGGCTAGTTCTGATTCTAGAGGAAGTTCTTTTTGATCTAGATCCAGTAGAATCTCCCGAATTACTGGTTATAGGAACACTTACCTCATAGTGTAGATGACTTCCGGTAGATCTTATGCCACTGTCTCCCTGGACGGCGATAACATCCCCTCGATTCACCCTATCACCCACATCAACATAGGATTTATCCAGATGTCCGTAGGTTGTGGTTACACCATAGCCATGGTCCAAAATTACAGTTTTTCCCAGATCCCGATTCGAGCGGACAACAACTACGACCCCCTGGGCAGGAGCTATAATATTCGACTTGTATGGGCCCGCCAGATCAATCCCATTGTGGTTCTTTATCTTCCGGCTAAATGGATCCGGACGCAGACCATAGTGACTGGATATGCGATAGTTACGCATTGGTTCCATCAAAGGAGCTGAATTCAGACGATCTTCGATCAAATTTAAGTGCCTCATGTTTTGGAGTGCTCTGGAAGTCACACCGTCTCCTTTTGCCCCAGGAGTAACATCGTCCAGCGAAGCTAGTTTCAAAACGTTATTTAGGCCTTTTACTCTCAGCTCAATCTCATCATTTATCAGCGAGACATTCTTGGCTACATTTGCTAGTACGGCCCTAGCTCTACCATAGTTTTTGGTATCTAGATAATCGTTTTTCTGTCCCAAACCCTTATAGTTTACGGAAGCAACCCTGCTCATATCAAACTTACTAAACCGATCGTAGTAGTTCATGGTGTGAAGATGGCGTCCTAGTTCGCTCACAGTTCTGCCAAGGTTCTCCACCTTCTCACTTAGTTCGACATTAACCAACCTTAGTCTAGAGAATTCTCTCAGCCAGTTCGCCTGCCTCCTTATGCCGAAGAAAAAGGAGACAGAGGAAAACATCGTCCACAGGAGCAGGCCTAGGCGGAACATTTTGGAGAAAAATCCCACCCTCTTACTCTCTATCCCCTTGTCGGATATTAGAACAATGCGCTCAGCGCCTAGTAAATTCTTCAACATCGGTCAAATAAAAATTAGTAACCACCACCGTACCAAAGGTGAGCCTCCTCTTCTGTCAAGGTTCTAGACAGAAAGTAACTAAGACACACAACCTCCACTACTAGGAACACACCCAGTATTACTATCCTTTCCAAATATTCGATACCCCCTTGGGTTTTTACTCGCCTTTCGGCGGCAGGAAGAATCGAAACTACTTACTAATGACTACAGCTCTCCTATTTCTAGCCCATACAGCCTCACCACTTCCGGCTACCGCAGGCCTTTCCTTACCATAGCTTATAGTCCTAATCCTCTTAGAGGATATACCCTTAGAAATTAGGTATTTCTTAGTGGAGTTAGCCCTTCTCTGGCCGAGAGCTAGGTTGTACTCCCTTGTACCTCTTTCATCACAGTGACCTTCGATCGTTATGGTTTTTGCTTCCTTATCCTTTGCTAGTTTAGCAGCTACCTTAGCTAGGATCTTCTTTGCATCACCTCCAAGAACAGCACTGTCAAAGGCAAAAAATACCCTATCCTCTGTCCCTTTCTCGATCTTCTCCTCACTGGCACTAGCCTCTTTCTTAGGCTGTGGATCATCAACCTTGTAGTCTTTTGCACAGCCAACTAGTGTGAACACGATCAACGGTAAAAGCAACTTTTTATTCATAGCGAACCTAAATTGATTAAGATTGTCCAGACATGTTACACTAAGATTTTTAAAAATCAATACAGCTTAGCATGTTATGCAATATTTTGTTATATAAATCTGAAATTTTACAATAATATTGTATTTTTACAACGATCTCTAGAGTTCAGGTATTCATATACGGACAGATTTGAAACGAAACATGCCCAAAAAATTGACAAACGAACCCACTACACAAAAACACCGGAAGGAATTCCCCCTACCGGTAGGAAGCACGAGGTATAGGTTAGAAGAATAGTGCGTAGCTAGATCTTTCGGTGGTAGTATACAGTGGCACTGCCATAGGGACACTGGATTTTTCTGGTAGCAATATGGGTGAATGTACCCAGGTTTTCCAAGCGTCTCATACAAGAAACAATGAGTACGCCAGGCTTCAGTTCGTTTTTGAATTTCTCCTCCAGCCTCATATACAAATCCTCCGCATTATGCATGGGATAGTGTAAAAAAACTATATCCGGGGGCTGGTAAGAGTAGTCAATGTTGAGGAAATTACCATGTATAGTCTCAATTTTGTCAGCCGCCTCCATCTGTAGTCTGAGCTTCTGTTTTATCTGATTTGACACTTCGAAGAGCGTTCTGACCAGTTCTATACCTATAATCTTCTCCAGCCCAGGCAACAGGAGAGTAGCCTCAACTAAAATTTTTCCAGTTCCTGATCCCAGGTCGTAAAAAATCTTCGACTTCTCCACATCCTTAAGGATAGCTGGTTCTTCAAATACAAGGGCAAATTCCGAAAAGGGCAGCTCACCATATATAAGATATTTCCTATCCTTCTCATCCACCTCCATCCTTCCGGCATGAGATATTCTATGTCCATCCACGTCATCTCCATATAGACTCTTAAAAATCTTCTCTTCGTTTCTGAGGTTCATTTTTGGTTTTAACAAATTTTTCCTGGAGGTAATTCTAATCAACAGTTTATCTTCCACAAGTACTTTGTTGGGTTTTCCACTCTTTTTTATGTTTTTGTTCTTCATGGAGATACTTTAACATCAAACTAAACGTATTCTTTTTAACTCCAGCTGATAACCTGAAATCTTCACCTTTCAAATCCCTGGCATAGTCACATTTTGACATGGTCTCCCTACCTAGTCCTCCGTCTGACGAAACAATTAGCCAAAGGACTAGGTAAAATCAAGAATTATTTATACAACAAGTCTAATATTGTCTGAAACACACAGAAATCATACAAAAAAACATGACCCTGGGTTCAATCTAATAGCTGGTCTGGTTATTCTAAGAATTCCTCGCACTTTAGTGCGGGGTAGCTATGTGTTTTCTCGTCAAGTGCTAATATCTTTGTTGTTTTCTAGAATTTGTTGTGTTTTTTTATAGGTACTATATGAATTTAAAT
>JAIRWJ010000042.1 GCA_031269065.1 Rickettsiales bacterium | reverse complement strand
GCATGGTGACGAAGCAAATGGGCATGTAGGGTGGTTTTTGATTAATCTTTTGGATGGAGACAAGAGCGAGAACGTTTACCTATTTGATTCTTCACTATTTTTTTACCTAACGAAAGATTCTGGTGGACATAATAATGCTTTCGGCGAAGCACCAAAAGATTTAAGAATAGATGACAATGGGTTGATGGTCCAAATATCACCTGGCAAGAAGGGTAGTAACAGAGTAATTCTGCTGAATGGTAGAGATTTGCAGGGGAATACCGGGGATTGTGGATTTTTTTCTAGCGAGTTCGCAATATACGTTCTGAATCACTTCCGGCAAGCAGAAGATGTCGAAAGGGCATTTAGAAGTAACAGTGAATTGTTAATGGAAATAGCCTCTAAGGTTTCCATGAATGCGGACACCCCAAGGAATAGAACACAAGCTGTTGTTACAGCTACAAATTACAACAGTGCCAATTCGTCTAAGTATAATGAGTTTCTTATTGGAAATGCTAGCGCTGGAAGTAGTGTTTGGATCTTAAAATCCAACGAAGCAGAGGCGTGTCAATCTATATCACTTCTGTCTGTTAGGCAGGCCGCGCTGCAGGATGGCATAAATATGGGGTATGCTGCCTGTGATGGTGTTTACAAGCAAAGTGGAAAGAAGAACACCGGAAACTATTCGATAGGAAATTGTAGAAAGTTGGTTGGAACCTTGTTTTCGGTTAGTGGAATAGTGTATGAAAAGAATTGCACCGGCAGTAATACTAATACGACATGTAAATTTGTGGAACCGCACGGTGACATTGATGAGCTCAAATTTCAGCTGGGTCAGTCCTATATCAGAGATTCAAACTTTGGAAATCTGTTAAGAAGAGGAGATGTAGAAATAGCCATTAATTCTGCGTCTACCGAGCATATAATCAAAGAAAGCGTGAAGTGTTCCGGAGCAGCAGCCCTTTCCACTGTGAAAAAGATGTGTTCGTCTGGGATAATAATAGACTATGATGGTACCACCGCTACCATCCCCAAGAGCATGAGGGCGTCCTATGATATTTTCAGATCCAAAACAGGAAACCCAAAGCAATGTGAGGGTGAATATGAATGTTGGAAGTCTAAAAATCCTACGACTTTATATATCAAAAACTCCGAGGCAAAGCATGTGAATAAAGAAACAAAAAAAATTGTGGATGAATTGAGGTATTGCCTAGAAGACGCCAATAGGTTTGTTGATTGGGAACAACTGGATGAGGATGAACATAAGAAGGATGAACATAAGAAGGATGATGGTGTGGATGATTTATAGTGAGTGGCCATAGAGCTGCTAATACTGGAACATCATGCCCTCTCCGTATGCGTGAAGAATAGTGAAAAGACACCCCTTTGGGTTAAAATACAAATCTAGACTTCTATCTTTTCCCTCTATAAAAGTCCTTCCGTAATCCCTACAGAGTAACTCCTTTGTTTACCACAGCTATACCACATCTCTGTTTATTTTAAGGCTTTCACAGGGAACACATTTTGCACCTTCGACACACACACCACCACCACACGTAGGACTGATTCCCTCTAACCAGCCTAGACCGGTGTTGCGGGTCAGATTTTAAAAGTTTATATAGAGTTGGCAGTTCCTCCTATGGTCAGGACTAAAGTTTGAAAAAATAAATCACATTCACTATCTTTCCAAAAAGTACCGAGGTATTAGGTTGAAGAAAATATTAATAGTCCTTCTGCTGTGTTTGTTACCAACCCCCTTCATATTTTTTTGGGTTAGAAGTCATTTAGCTAGAGAGATTGGCGTTGACACTATAATTTTTGTCAAAAAAAACAGTGGGCTAAACCAGGTGATTGCGGATCTGCGGAGTGTAGGCATTATCAAACGCCCAAGTCTGTTCAGGTTTGTTATAGGAAGAGCAATGAAAAACCGGGGCAAAAAACATCTTAGATATGGAGAATATCTGCTGGAGAGTACAGACAGTCTGTCTAGCGTTATAGACAAATTAGTCAATAACAGGATCTTCTACCGGAGTATAACCTTTCCCGAAGGTTTGTCCAACAAGTCCATATTTAAGCTTCTGGAGAAGAATGAGTTTTTGTCAGGG
Organism: Rickettsiales bacterium; assembly: GCA_031269065.1. Taxonomy (GTDB): domain Bacteria; phylum Pseudomonadota; class Alphaproteobacteria; order Rickettsiales; family UBA1997; genus CALXRO01. Next base: position 12,626 of record JAIRWJ010000042.1, on the reverse strand, counting down.
GAAATAACGGGCCGGGAAAATATAGTTGAAGGTAGTTTGTTGGCAGATACCTACTATTTCAAGAGGGAGGACAGCAGAGACTCTATTTTGGAGAGAATGCAGCGGGATATGGCTGAATTTGTGGACAGCCATTGGAATGGGAGAGATGAGGAATATAGTGTAAAAACGAAGGAGGATTTGCTGATTCTAGCTTCTATAGTGGAAAAAGAATCTGGCAGCTCTGCCGAAAAGAAATTAATTGCCTCGGTGTTTTTGAACCGGCTTGGAAAAAAAATGCGCCTCCAATCTGACCCAACAGCTATATACGCCTATACCCAGGGAGATGTGGAAAAAGAAAAGGAGCTGAAGACTAGTGCTCTGATAAAAATAGATTCTCCCTTCAACACCTACAGGTCTCGGGGACTGCCTCCAACGCCTATCTGTAACCCTGGCAGAGAATCTATATTGGCTGTGCTTCAACCATCTAGGTCCGATTATCTATTTTTTGTTATAAATGACAAAGGTGGGCACAGCTTCTCAACCAACTACGGAGACCATCTAAAATTTATTGGCAGTCTAAAGATAAATAGGCGACAAGCAAGGAAGATACGGCGGTTAGGATTAAATTAGCAGCTGGTTAACCCTTCATTTATCTAACAATAAGCTCTCCGGACTTGTCTGCATCTATAACAATTTTCCTCCCAAGAGGTAGACTGCCTGATATTATTCTGCTTGCTAGCGGATTTTCTATCTTTTTCTGTATCAATCTCTTCAGCGGCCTAGCCCCATAGACAGGATCGAATCCATCCTTGGAGAGGTATTCTACCAGACTATCACCGAATTCAACGTCAAATCCCTTGGCATTTAGTTTCAGGCTGAGTTTGCCAAGCTGAATTTTAGCAATTTTTGTTACATCCGCTCTACCCAGTTTATGGAACAGTATTATCTCATCTAGTCTATTTATGAATTCTGGTCTGAATGTCTCTTTCACATCCTTCATAATCTCTTCCAGCATAGCTTCCGGATCGGCATCCGCGGCCGATTCCGATATATAACGAGAACCGAGATTAGATGTGAGAATCATTATAGTATTTGTGAAATCAATCAACCGGCCCTGGGAATCCGTTAGTCTCCCATCATCCAGAATCTGAAGAAGTATGTTGAATATATCTGGATGGGCTTTTTCAATCTCGTCGAAGAGAACAATCTGGTAGGGTCGTCGGCGTACAGCCTCGGCGAGTGTTCCTCCCTCATCGTAGCCCACATAGCCGGGTGGAGCACCTATTAGCTTCGACACCGTATGTTTTTCCATATATTCCGACATATCGAGGCGAAGAACAGACTTTTCATCACTGAACATAAATTCTCCTAGAGCCTTGGATAGCTCAGTCTTTCCCACGCCTGTTGGTCCGATAAAAAGAAAACTACCCACAGGCCTATGTTCATCCTGGAGACCACTCCGGCTTCTCCTTATGGCATTGCTTAGTGCAGCTATAGCCTTTTCTTGGCCTATTATTCTTTTCCCAAGGATCTGTTCCATGCCGTTGAGTCGTTCTTTTTCATTTTCTAACATCTTATCTACAGGTATTCCCGTAATCTGGGATACTATGTTGCCTATATCTTCCCGGCTAACAGCCTCTCTGCTGAGATTAGATTCATAGTGTTCCTTTTCCAATCGATCTAACTCAGCCTTTAGATTTGGAATTATGCCGTAGGACAGTTCTCCAGCTTTTGCCAGATCTCCATTTCTCTGGGCAACCTCCAAATTGTATTTGGCATCATCTATCTGATTTTTCAATTGGCTAATTCTGGTTAGCTTCTGTTTGCCGGCTAGCCATATACTTCTCAGGCTGGAGGATTTTTCCTCCAGCCTTTTTAGATCCTCTATAATTTTTTCCATCCTCAGATCCTGGCCATTTTCCTTTTTTAGGACTTCATATTCCATCTTCAGCTGAATTATTTTTCTATCAATCTCATCCAGCTCAACAGGCTTACTGTCAACTTCCATCCGAATTTTGCTGGCGGCCTCATCTATGAGGTCTATAGCTTTGTCTGGCAGAAATCTGTCGGTTATATATCTGCTGGACAGGGTGGCTGCGGCTATGAGAGCCTCGTCTCTGATCTTTATTCCATGATGTATTTCATACTTTTCCTTAATACCCCTTAGGATCGATATGGTATCCTCCACAGTAGGTTCTGGAGTATAAACGGGCTGGAAACGTCGGGCCAGAGCCTGGTCCTTCTCTATATATTTTCTATACTCATCCAGTGTGGTGGCTCCTATGCAATGTAAATCCCCTCTGGCCAACGCAGGTTTGAGAAGATTCGAAGCATCCATGGCACCATCAGTTTTTCCGGTCCCGACCAGAAGGTGCAGTTCGTCTATGAAGAGAATTATAGACCCTTCACTCTTCTCTATTTCGCCAAGAAGAGTTTTTAGTCTCTCCTCAAATTCACCTCTGTATTTCGCTCCAGCCACTAGACTTCCCATATCTAAACTAAGAATATTCTTGTTTTTCAGACTCTCTGGCACATCACTATCCACTATCCTCTCAGCTAAACCCTCTATTATAGCTGTTTTACCCACTCCGGGTTCTCCAATGAGGACCGGATTATTCTTTATTCTTCTGGATAGAATCTGTATAGTCCTACGGATTTCCTTATCTCTTCCGATTATTGGGTCAATCTTTCCAGCTCTAGCTAGTTTTGTTACGTTTCTAGTGAATTTCTCCAAAGCCTGGTAGTTCTCCTCAGCACTACCCGAATTTGCTCTGGCGCCGGCCCTCAGTTTATTGATGGAATCGGCTAGAGATTTACCATCGACTCCACCCATTTTGAAAATTTCACGGATTCGACCACTAATTTCCAGAGCTGACTGTAGCACCCTCTCTATAGTCACAAAGCTATCCCCACTAGCAGTAGCTATCTTCTCGGCATTGGACAGAACCTTCACCAGATCCGGAGAGATATGGGGTTCACCATAGCCGCTGCCACCTATCTTCGGTATTCTATTGACCTCTTCTCCGAGACCTTCGGCTATAGTTCCACCGTTGCCTCCGGCCATATCCACGACTCTGCGAGCCAACCCGTTTCCATCCTCAAACATGACTAATAGCAGGTGTTCTGGCGTTATAATTTGATTTCCATTCACTATAGCCATGGTCTGTGCACTCTGTAGGGTCTCTTTCACCTTATTTGTGTATCTTTCCATATTCATTTCTTTTCCTATCCAAATGGTTACTAACTACATTATATGATATAGTACTTCTAATCGATAGAACAATGGCAATAACTTTTCAAACCACTGAGAAAGGTCCAAATCGCCTACAAAAACTTTTTCTATGGTAATTTTCTACCAGACCGTAGCGTTCCAGAGCCTCCAGATGCTCCGCCGTGCCATAGCCCTTGTTCCTAATCCAGCCATATTGGGGATACCTGCTGTCCATCGAACGCAGCTCCCTATCCCTCAGCACCTTAGCCACCAGAGAGGCGCAGGCTATTGAATAGCTAAGGCCATCGCCTCCCACCAAAGCCATAGCCCCTGTGTTAATATTCGGAACAAAGTTTCCGTCCACAAGAACCATGTCCACCCTGATTCCATATTTTTCCAGCAGGTTTCCATAGGCCATAGCCATAGCAACCTTTGTAGCATTGAGTATATTTATCTTATCTATCTCTCCTGGCTCAACCAGACCAGCTCCATAGAATAAAATACCTTTTTGCTCGAATTCCAAAATCTCTTCGAAAATTTTTTCTCTGTTCTTTTCAGATATCTTTTTGGAATCATCTATATTTTTCGGATAATTTATCCTATCCAGCACAACGCAGGCGGCATAGACTGGTCCGCAGAGAGGGCCTCGACCGGCTTCGTCTATACCAGCCACAACCCCGGGATAACAATTTTCAAAATCAAATGTAGGCATCGGCCATCATTATTCTGAACACAGACATAGCTTTGCCAATCTAGTGAATTTGTCAATGGAGATAGGGCTAGATTTTAGAAAGATAAATATACTTCCATATCGAACGGTAACTTTCTATTTTCTCACATATCTATGGATTGTGTATGAAAATTATAGCTAATGATTTGGCAAAATCCTTGGCAGAATCTACCCCGGATTTAACCAAATGTTTTAAAATCACTCTGAAAAGTGGCGAAACTCTAGGATTCACCGAAAGCTCTGAAGATCTGTCTGTAGATGGATTCACATATAAATCCTGCTGCGGTTTCGAAGAGGGGAGACAAACCTCATTTTCCGACATGACAAGCAGTAATACCAGTGTGATAGCTATTCTAAATAGTGTTGGTGTAGACCGAAGAGAAATCTTTTCAGGTAAATTCGATGGAGCATCAATTGATATATTTATAGTTAATCAAAAACATTTAGAATACGGAAAAATTACTGTCACTAGCGGCTTCATAGACTTCATAAAAATAAGCGGAGAACAAATATATTTTAATGTTGCGGGAATTTCCAGTGTTCTGGAGAAAACACTAGGAAGTATCTATTCGCCGCTCTGCAGAGCCAAATTTTGCGACTCAAAATGCTCTCTGAACATCTTAAACTATACCTTCTATGGTGAAATAGAAGCTCTGGTGAGCGAAGTGGAATTCCATACGAACAGTGAAGCTGTGGTGACGAAGACAGACGACTATTTTAGATACGGTCTGGTAAAATTTATAGATGGCCCTAGTTCCGGAATTTCTGTGGAAATTAAACAATCCAGGACAGGGAATATAGTCCTCGGCACATCTCTTATGGATGGTATGGAGGTTGGTAACCAGTTTAGCATAGTGGCCGGCTGTAGTAAAAAATTCAGCAGTTGTGTTGACAAATTTCAAAATGCCATAAATTTTAGAGGGGAACCAAATCTACCCAGAACAACAAAGGTCTACAAGTTTTATTGATGGATAGGTCATTTAGATTTAATAAAAATGCAATACTGAGAATCGCTAGGAGTTGGGTTGGTACAAAATTTCATTTCTGTGGCAGGATCAGAAAAAATTCTGCGAATAGTGGAGGTATAGATTGTATAGGATTGATTGTTAAAGTTGGTGGAGAACTAGGGGCCTCCTCTGACGGAAAAAATATAGAAAATTATGATTATCTGACCTACTCAAGGTATCCAAATGTGGGTGAAATGAAAAATTTCCTAGATAAACGTTTTCTAGAGATTACAAGAGAGGACGCTGATGTCGGCGATGTGATCTATTTTAACTTTGCTAATGGGCTAGAACACACAGCCTTGTTGAGCGATCTTGGAATTATACATTGTTATCTGGAAGCAAGATCTGTTGTGGAACACAGACTGAATGAATACTGGATGGAAAAAACTGTAAGTTTCTATAGGTACACCCAAACCTAGTGGGACACCAGATAACCGACTAGCTTGCCAATGTTTCTAGAATGTTGGTTTTTGGGCATTTTATTTGCTTTTTCAGAAATATTGTTTAAAATCAGCAAAGCCGGGTTTGTAGCTCAGATGGTTAGAGCGTTGCTCTGATAAAGCAGAGGTCGGCGGTTCAAGTCCGCCCAGACCCACCATCGGCTGATTTTTCCGACTAGTTGTGGCCAGTTGATTCCGTAAACTATTGCACAGGCAAGAAGGGTGTGAAAAAATGCAAAAACTCCAAAATAAGAATCCCCTTGTTAGTCCTGTTGTCAAATGGGCTGGTGGTAAAAGACAGCTGTTGTCAAAGATCGTTGAAATTATCCCATCATCCTATTCAACTTACTATGAGCCATTCCTTGGTGGTGGCGCGCTACTATTCTATTTACAACCAAAAAGTGCTATAGTAAACGATTCTAATGCTGCTCTAATGAATGTCTACAGATTAGTAAGAGAGCATCCCGAGGATTTGATAGAAGACCTGCGTCACCATGAAAATACTTTAGACTACTATTATAGGATTCGTGGAATTAATAGAGACCCTAGCGAATATAACAGCTTTTCAGAAGTAAAGAAAGCATCCAGACTCATATATTTGAACAAGACATGTTACAGTGGTCTATTCAGGGTCAACAGAGCTGGTGAGTTTAATTCTCCCTTTGGATACTATAAATCTCCGAATATAGTGAACGAGATCAATCTGAGGGCTGTTAGTGAATATTTTAACGCGGCAAACATTGTGTTCAGAACAGGAGATTTTGATGAGGCACTAAGAGGAATTAGAAAGGGAGCCTTTGTGTATTTTGATCCTCCCTATGACCCAGTATCTATATCATCAAATTTTACTGGATACACGGACGTAGGGTTCAATAGAAATGAACAGGAGAGGTTAAAAGTGACATGCGATAGACTAAATAGAATGGGGATAGGATTTTTACTGTCAAATTCTGCCACAGATTTTATTAAAAGACTGTACAGAGGATATAATGTAAAAATCATATCTGCCAGAAGACAAATAAATGCCCATGGGTCTCTGAGAGGTAATGTGGATGAGGTTTTAATAAACAATTATGAATAAAGAAACTCGATATGGAAATCCCTGATAGTACACCATTTCTGCGGGCTGGCGGATTCGAATAGATGGTAAACCTATGTGGACCGCTCTGGTAAGAAATAAATGAGTTTTGAAATCGTCCTTTGGCCTCATTGAGAATTTTTAGAAATTCACGAAATTTCTCAGAAGGTGGCGGATAGGGAGGGATTCGAACCCCCGGAAGGCTTGCACCTTCGCCGGTTTTCAAGACCGGAACATTCGACCGCTCTGTCACCTATCCGCAAATAATGGTCAGCACTTTCCAGCGACCCAGAATAAACTCCGTTTCCGAAAAAACAATCGAATAGGCCATACTCGGTGGGGGACTACTAACAGTAATTAATGCTAACTCCACAAGAAGACTAACTTCACAAGAAGAATTCTAACTAAATTAAAAGAAAGAGGAAAGATAGAGAAATATAATCCTTCTCAAACTCTTAGAAAAAGCCGAGAACTCGGCGCTAGTAACAGAATAGCGAGAGAAGAGTTCTATGCTAGAAAAGATATTCTAGCAGGTAGTATAGGAGCTTTCAGGTGTAAACTGAGTAAATTTGTAGAAAAGTATAAAATTCTAGACACCATTCAAAACTTGACTTCATGACTCCAATGGGGTACTATTTATCACTGAACAGAGTGGGGTGAATTTGTCTCAAGTGCTGTGAATCTGTACAATTATACAGGTACCCTATTGACATCAGGATTAGCCTGACTATCGTGGTAGTAAATGCTTCTTTCGTAGATCCAATGGGTGGTGGTTTGCTAATTTTGTTTATTCTTCAGATTTTGGCCTGTGCTATGTTGGTAGCTGTGGTTCTGCTGCAATCTTCGGACGAAGATGCTCTGAGTAACATAAGTTCTGGTAATTCCAAATTTGGGTCTTCCAAGAGAAGGAGTTCTTTGGATTTTATAACAAAATTTACCATTCTGCTGGGTGCATTTCTTATGATAAATTCCGCTGTTCTCACATCCATATCTGCGCGAAAGTATGCAAAGAGCAGGAGTTTAGTCAAGGATTATCTAGAGAAAAAGATTTCAAAGAATAAATAGGTAGGGAGATATTTGGGGTGCTGGGAGTGAACTATGATGTTTGATGAAGTCCTGGAGGAGGGGCTAATTATCGATAGGCCTAATAGGTTTGTAATGAATGTATTAGCCAACGATACGGTTAATAAATGCCATTGCCCATGCACCGGCAGAATTGCGAGGATTGTTTTTGACAAAGTGCCATGCCTTCTTAGCAGATCTGATACTAAGATAAGGAAGACTAAGTACACTGTGGAGGCAGTGTCTCTAAATAGAGTTGGTGACCCCCACAAGAAGTGGATAGGCATAAATCAGACAAGGGCTAATAACTATGTGGACTATTTTCTCAGAACTGGACAACTGTCCGACATAGTTGGACCCAGAGGGAGAAATTTCAGTGTTCAGAGAGAGCAAAAAGTAGGAGAGTCAAGAATAGATTTTGTTGTGAACAATGATCTCTATTTGGAGGTGAAGAGTCCTATGGTTATGCTTCCTTTTAGAGAAAAATATGTTACAAACAGAAATGTAAAGTTTACAGATCAGGAAAAAATATATTCTCTGGATAGATTCCTAAAGCACATGGAAGAATTATCGAAACATAAAAAAGCCGTAATGCTAGTCTTTTTCATGTTTGAGGCTAATAAATTCGCTCCGAAGCCCGACGAAAATGAGACCGTAGGTGCGGCGGTGCGAAAAACCAGACGCTCCGGGGTTGAATTTTGGCAAGTTAATGCGAAATTCACAAAGCGGGGCATTAGCCTAGTAGACTATTACAAAATGCCACTATAGGTCATTTTTTATCCGCTGGGTCCTGGGGGGATAACTTTAGAATTAAATTATACCTTTCTCTGGCACTTTTTTGTTTCCTGCTGATGTTAATTTTTCTGAGCCCCTTGATTTTATGTGGTTCTCTGTGGGGAGTTTCAGCAGCCTTCGCCATAGACAGGCGTTCAGCTATGCCGTTTGGCTTAGAATCCCCAAGTTTTGAATTTAGATTTCTAAATCCCATAGCTGTTATTGAACCAGATCCATATCTTTCATCCCCATCAACACTGGTTAGAACTAGGGCAATATTAGATTTTTTTTCCTTTTGCCCTTTTTTTCTTGGCTTTGAACTACCATTTATCAAATCTAGATCAACCAGAATCCAGTAATTCCCCTTTCTATATTTTGAGGCTATGGCGCCATATTTATTAACAGAGCCATGGAATATACCATTTTCCAGTATATTTTTCATCGGCAGCATCCCTTTTTTTACACCCAGGGGTCCCTTCGCCTGTTCATGGTGTTGTTCCAGGATCTGGTCTAGCACCGTTATTTCCATCGCCAGGCGTTTTGCTCCGGTAGAACCAATGATAGCTACGGACTTGGTTAGGGCAAATGCAAGGATACCCATGATAGCCACAACCACCGAAAATTCTACCATAGAAAATCCTTTTTCAAAATATTTCGATGAATTTTTCATATAGATACCTCAAAAGGCTAGTTAGTGATCATTAAAATCTAATAGGATAATTTGGCATATGTCAAGCACGAGAACTTGTTGCTTTTTGCTTTTAGCTTTCTGGAACAGAACCCGCAGTAACAACATTTAGTTTGAGTAACACTGGACATCCTACAAATATAAACATGATTGCTAATATATTTCCCAATGCTTGCTGATTCTCTTCCTATGGAAAATTTTTTGTGAAGAGATGGCAATCTCTCAAGAGTGCTGGCATCAATTCTAGAAAGCGTATCCTTAATCTTTTCGTCCGAAATTCCTGCATTTATCATATATAGGTCGGTTTTGCAGTGTTTCACCAAAGTTCTCTGGTTCTCCGAGGATCGCCGGTTCTTTCGAGATACTGTGGTGGAAAGCACTTTCCGGGCGTCGGGGCTCGAGTATTTCTCCATTTTCCCGTAGCTTACTTCTGTTTTCTATGAATGCTTCTCGGCTAAGATTTTTGAAATATCCTACCTCTCTTTTAGAGTTCCCACAGGGTCATCTTTACAAAATAATAAATTTTACACTAGTTTAGCCAAACCCTTGAGTTTGTGCTCTCTATGAATATTCCTGCACCATTCCCTATTTGTATTTTTGAGACATGAAGCCAGGCGCCTTTCCAGTCATCCGGGGAGAACCGGGCTTAGCCTTAATTTCCCTGGACTATAATCTATCCCAACAGAAGACCTACTTTACGGAAACTAAAGCATTTGGATCTGGTGACTATCATATGGTCAACAAACTTGAGACCAACACCTCTGAGAATATCTAAGAGATTCTCGGTAATGTCTATATCTGCCTCCGAGGGAATAGCATTCCCAGAAGGATGGTTGTGTACCAGAATTATTCCCGTAGCACCATTCTGGGTGGCTCTGGTTATGAGAATGTTGTTATAAATCTTTGCCTCCGAGGCATTTCCAGAACCAATTATATCTTCAGCCACAAGTTTCATAGAACCATTTAGAAATAGAACTAGCACCTCCTCGTGAACAAGATGGCCAATCTTCGCTATACAGTACTTCTCTATAAGCTTGGGCCTGTCTAAGCTAATTGTCTTCATATCATCCTCTAGCTCTTCTCTCGTTATTCTGAGAATTATCTCGTGAAATAGTTGTATAGTGCAAATTGCGTTATTCCCTATGCCCTTCACATCTCTCAACTGGTCTACATCGGCATTAAGCACATTGTCCAGAGAGCCGAATTTGCTCAAAAGAAGCTTAGCTATGGCCTTAGTATCCTTTCTTGGAATTGCCAGAAACAGAAGCATCTCTAGCACTTCGTAGTTTCCCAGAGAATTTCTAGAGGTCATAAACCTCTTCCTCACATTTTCTCTATGATTGTCAAATGAATTTTTTGGCACAGGCCACAAATATAGTTAAAAATATGCGTAAAAAGCCATAGGCCGGCGAATCTTTCTTATTTTTCCTCATTTTATATTATTTTCTGGCTGATGTCAAGGTACGCAACTTCTACGTGCACCGTCAACATAGTGGACAAATTTATATTCTCCTACCAACAAATAAATAACACTCTATAGAAATCATGAATCCAAGTTTCAGACGCGGTCTGCAATTATTATGATTTTATTGTAGTGGAAAATCACAGTTGGCATTTGTCTGTTTTGTATAATCCTCTCCCAGCTAGAACACTGGCATGATCTTCTGTTTAGTGCCAGAAGACAGGGGGCGACGGCCATTGAAAACTTCTACAAAACCGCCCGCCCCTCCTTCTGTCTGGGGAAAAATAAGGATTAGTCTTTAGCTATCGATAACAATCAGGTCATCTACAATCCCTCTGTAGGCTTCTAGATAGCCATCTGCCATGAAAAATCTTTGCTCTATTATCTCTCGAGGTATATGTCTGTGAGTTACCTTCTCTCGTTCTAGAGCTCTTTCACAGGCTACTTCCAGACCGCAGCGGATAAAGCACATTTTCGTTCTATAGCCATAGTCTTTTGCACTTCTAAGTAGAGAAACATGAGGGTCACAGAGGCCTCCATGGTCTAAAAATATATTCAGTTTTCCCTTCAGAGAGCGCAGAATTAGCTCATAGCCCATGACCCGAGCTACCAACACCCATTTGCTGTAACTCTCCACGCTCCCTAGAGTGGTATTATCAGTTCTGTACTCATCAATGTTTTCCATCACATGGTCAAAGCCAATCATCATATAGTTTCCAAATCTATTTCTATTATTCTTGTAGTAAGTGGTTTTACCACTCCCCGGTATACCGCCCATATGGAAAATTGTGGGTGAACTTTCGCTTCTGGCACTTGAGCCGCTCAGAAAACTATCTATGAGACTATCGTATCGCCTGTTTCTAATTGTTTCGTAGGGATATGGGGTAATACTTGAAACGCTCGGTATTACCTGCTCTATCGACCCCACTCCCGCTAGGTCCAAAACCATGGGTTCACTACATCAAAATTGTTTCCGGTACTGTATCACCATTGAGCATAAATGTCAAACTAGTCCCTCAAAAACGGAATTGGCAGTATTTACACTTTAAGACTACTCCCTGTAAACTTGTCCTCCTCTTATTTCTTTAGATGTTCCGCGAGGAGCAGATAAGGAAGACTATCTTCGACTAGGTCAATGGGTTCCATAGTAGCATATTTCCACTGTTCATCCGTAAAAACTTTGACTATTCCACCATTCTTTTTTCTATCGGAAATATCCATCGCATCTTTTTTTATCTGATCTGTCCTTAGTTTCCGAGAGTTAATCCCCAGAAACAACCTTAGCAGCAAAAAAGCATAATCTACTTTCTTCCACTGTTAATTTCTGCAGACATAATGGTCGGCACTAAAATTTATGTGTAATAATATCGATAAAATTGTCGGTTACCAAGGGAGTACTCGGTTCAGAGAAAAAAGAGTCGGCATACAAACTAATAGGTTGTAAAGTCTATGACAGAAAAATCAGATCCCGCCAGTGTGTAATATTTTTGGCCCATAATGACTATATTGACTTAGTAAAAAAAGCCAATACAATCTTTACTTGTATAAGTGATATACATTTTCTATATTTCCATAATATCTCTAAGAGACGGCTTGTGCCGTCTCAAATATTTTTATTAGATCCATTCTTCGTGGTGTATTTTATATAGGAATGGCCCTTCCCTAGATTTATTATTTTTCCGGCTCTACTATGGATGCGGTTGGTCTTTGTTCAGATTTTGGGAAGAATTTTGCTATCACTTTTATTTGTAAGCTTTGGTGCCTTTGGAGCGAATATCAAAAACGGTGCCCTCATCATAGAGGGGGGTCGTATAAATTCCAAAATAAGAAAATCCGTGGTTTCTATCGATGGCGGCGTCAAAATAACAAGAGGCAAGTACAACATCACTGCTGACAGCATCACCTACGACAAAGAAAACGGGAAAATTTATCTGAACAAAAAAATAAGAATGAAAGATGGCGCGGAAAATAACATGTTTGCCGAAAAGGCGGAATTATCCGCAAATTTGACCGAAGGTACCTTTGAAAATGCGGGAATTATACTAGGTGACGGGATCAGTATAGTATCTGAGCAAATGGAAAAGGAGGACGATTATAATTATTTTGGTCATAATTCGAATTACTATTTCTGTCCCAATAGAGAACTCAACATAGATCTGTCTTATGATGACCTTATGGCCCAGATAGAAAAGGAG